>JALYLC010000181.1 GCA_030774435.1 Actinomycetota bacterium | reverse complement strand
TTCATGTCCTTCGACGCGCTACACGTCGACGGCCGCGACCTCCTCGACCAGCCTTACTCTCTACGCCGGCACGCGCTCGAGCAGCTTCAACTCAAGCACGGCCGCTGGCTGACGACGCCGTCGCGGCAGGGTGGCGCGGGAGCGGCGCTGTACGCCTTTACGGCGCTAGCCGCGTACGCGGGACAGACCTGCGTTCCCCGAATTAGGAAGCCCTCGAAAGTCAGCCTGAGTGGCGATATTCGGTCCTGGTGCGCCTCCAGTGCGCCTCCTAGCCCGGATTCCTCAGCAAGCTGGCTGGGTGGCAGCGGAGTGGCGTGGTCGGGTGTCGCGGTGTGTTGATCGGGCATTCGTGCGCTGCCGGGAGGGCTGTGGTGTCGGCTGTGGGTGTCTCGCGGGTGGTCTTGAGCGGTGTGCGGGCAGCGCGGAGCGGACGTCGCGGTCGTGCTGGTCGTCTCCGGCGGGCGTCAGTCCGGGGTTACGGGGCTGGGAGCGCGTCGAGTCGGCGCGCGGCGCCGAGCAGGCTTGTGGCCCAGGGCCATGCGGTGGGGATGTGCAGGCGTGTGCGGCGCGCGTGGCGGGTGATCTGGCCGGCGATGTGCAGGAGGCGGTAGCGCAGGGTCTTCGGTTCGGCGGTGGCGAGCGCGCCGTCGAGCAGCAATGCTTGTGTCCAGGCGATCAGATCGAGCGCCATGAGCACGAGCTCGAGCCAGACCTCGTTGTGGGCGAAGGCGTGAAACGGCAGGTTGCGCATCCCGCAGTCCTTGGCCGCGCGCACACGGTTCTCCGCGTCCCCGCGCGCGCGGTGGTCACGCTCAAGCTCTCGCGCGTCGCCGAGACGGTCGGTCAGGACGAGCTGGAAACGGTGCCCGTCAACGTCGCTGAATGCGAGTTGCGCGCCGGGGTGGGGCCGCTCCTTGCGGACGATCAGGCGCGAGCCCTCAGGCCAGCCGGCGGGGATCGCAGAGCGGGGTAGCTCCGCGACCCAGGCGCCGTCACGCGGCGAGCCGTGAGCGTCGAGAGCGTGCCGCCAGCGCCACGATTTGAGTGTGAGCACTGCCTCGCGGAGCGGCTCGCTGATCGGGAAACCGACCGAGAAACGCAGCGCCAGCTCGCGGCAAGCCTCGACCAGTTCGTGCGTGGCGCCGGCCGCGTCGCAGCGCACAACGATCCGCTCCGCCTCGGCCGCGTCAGCGCTCGTCGCGCGCGCGAGATGCGCTGCGGGCAACTGGCGCAGCGCTTCGGCGACGACACACACCTTGTCGGCCGCGGTGTTCGCGCCCGCGTTGCCGGGACGCAGGATCCCGGCCACCGCCTCACGCGTCTCAGCGATGAAAGCGAGCATCGGGTGAAACCCAAAGCCACGCTTGTAGGTCGCCGCCGCGCCCTCCTTCTCAGAGTGGCTTGTGACGAGCGAGGCATCGACATCGATCGTCACCGAATGCGGCGCGGCGCCCAACGCCCAGGCGCGCTCGCGCGCTGCGGCGCGCGCCTCACGGATCGCCTCGAGCTCGTCGGGCCCGACCGCCGCGACGACACGCGCCGCAGTCGCGCCCGACGCGACGCGGCCGAACAGGTCGGGCTGGTCACGCAACGCGCCGAGATCGCTGACAGCGTCGCCGCCGTCGACGAGCATCACCACCAGGTCACGCAGCACACGCCCGCCGTCGATCGCCGAGCGACGCTGCGTACGCGCCGCGAGCGCACGCGAGAGACCCTCCGTCAGACCGAGCCGATCGGCAAGCGCAGCGACCGCCGCAGTGCCCACCCGACCCGTCAATCCCTCGGCGTCGGCGACGATTTCCATACGGCCGATCCGCGCGCTAGCGTTCACCTTCAAGGTGAGTCCTCCTGGGCGGGTTTTTCGAGTCTCAGCAACCCGAATCATCCCTGCTCAGGCGGACATCACCCGACCCCCAGACACCCCCCGCTCACGCGGCTTGCTGAGGAATCCGGGCTAGACTCGGGGCCATGCAATTCGGCGTCACGATCCTTCCCGATCCGCCCTGTTCGCGTTTCGTCGAGCTCGTGCAGGCGGCCGAGGTCAGCGGCTACCACTGGGCCTACACCTACGACTCGCACATCCTCTGGCAGGACGGCTCGGCGTTCCTGGCCGCGGCGGCTGCGCAGACCGAGCGCATCGGGCTCGGGTTCTGTGTCACGAACCCCGGCACGCGTGAGCCGACCGTCACCGCCAGCTTCCACGCGACGCTCAACTCCATGGCTCCCGGGCGCGTGGTCGTGATGATCGGGCGCGGCGACTCGGCGCGTCGCACGATCGGCCTCGAGCCGGTCAAGGTCCGCGAGTTCGAGGCAGCGACCGAGCTGATCCGCGAGCTTGCGAACGGCCGCACGGCCGACTGGAACGGCAAGCAGATCACGCTCGAGTGGGCCAAGGATCTGCCGGAGATCCCGGTCTGGGTCGCCGGCTACGGCCCCAAGGCGCTCGCCGTCGCCGGCCGTCAGGGCAACGGCGTCGTGATCCAGCTGGCAGACACCGACATCATCGACTGGATCATGGACCAGGCGCGCGCCGCCGCCGAGGAGGCCGGGCGCGATCCCGATCTGCTCGAGCCGATCGTGTGCGCTCCGGCCGTCATCAGCGATGACATCGCCGCGGCGCGCGAGGCCTCGCGCTGGTTCCCCGCCATGGTCTCCAACCACGTCGTCGACCTGCTCAAGCGCTACGACCAGTCGCTGCTCCCGCCCAGCCTGACGGGCTACCTCGAGCGCCGCGAGTTCTACGACTACTCCGAGCACAGCCGCACCGGCGCCAAGCACGGGGAATTCGTCGACGACGAGACCTGCGACCGCTTCTGCATCCTCGGCACCGTCGAGGATCACATCGCGAAGCTCCGCGACCTGCAGGCGCACGGCGTGCGGCAATTCAACATGTACCTGATGACCGGTGCCCAGGAAGACCACTTCCGCGCCTACGGCGAGCACATCATCCCGCTGCTGGCGGACTAGCGGCATGGAGATCGCCTGTCAGCCGGAGCGGGCGATCGCCGATCTGCGCGCGCTGGCGGAGCTGACCGGAGGCCCGGGCGGCGCGCGCCGCCTGTGCTGGACGGACGAGTGGGAGAACGCGCGCGGCCTGCTGCGCGAGGCCCTCGCGGAGCTGCCCGTCGAGGTCGAGCTCGACGAGGCCGGCAATCTCTGGGCGCGGCTCGCGGGTGCTCGGCCCGAGACCGTGGTGATCGGGTCGCACATCGACTCGGTGCCGAACGGCGGCTGGCTGGACGGGGCGCTCGGCGTCATGGGGGCGCTGGAGACGCTGCGCTCGCTGGCCGCGGCGGGCACACCGCCGTGCACGGTGGCGCTCGTCGACTGGGCCGATGAGGAGGGCGCGCGCTTCGGCCGCAGCCTGTTCGGCTCGTCGGCCGCTTGCGGCACGCTCGATCCGGACTCCGTCCGGGATCTGCGCGATGCGAGCGGCGTACGGCTCGAGGATGCCCTGGCGGAGCACGGCGTCGACCTCGATCGCGCCCACGAGGCGACCGCGCGGCTGCGCGACGTGCGGGCGTACCTCGAGTTGCACATCGAGCAGGGCCCGGTGCTCGAGGGCCTCGGCCTGCCGGTCGGCACCGTGCTCGGAACGGTCGGCGTGGAGCGCAATCGCGTGATCTTCCGCGGCCAGGCCGCGCACGCCGGCTCGACGCCGATGACACACCGGCGGGACTCGTTCCTCGCGGCGGCGCGCTTCGCGCTCGCCGTGCGCGATGCGGCGGTGCGGTACGGCGGCATGAGCACCACCGGCGGCGCAGCCTCGCAGCCGGGCGTGGTCACGGCGATCGCCGGCGAGACGGCGCTCCTGCTCGATCAGCGGCACCTCGATGCGGGAGTGCTCGCGGCGCTGCTGGCCGAGTCGCAGGCGCTCGCCGAGAAGGCAGCGACGGCCGAGGGGTGCACGGTCGAGTGGGAGCCGATCTGGCGGATCGAGCCGATCCCCTTCGACGCCGACCTGATCGCGGCCGCCCGCCGTGCGTGTCAGGTCGTGGCGGGGAGCGATCACGCGTTGCCCTCGGGGCCGCTGCATGACGCGGCCGAGATGGCGCGCCATGTGCCGACGGTCATGATCTTCTCCTCCTCGACCAACGGCATCAGCCACGCCAAGGAGGAGGACACCCCGATCGAGCACCTCGAGCTGGCGATCAGGGCGTACGCGCAGACCGTCGGCGCCGCGATCGACCGGGTCGCGGCCGGATGAGGGAGGAAACGCGATGAGGAAGGTTCCATGCCGTTCGGGGGCACCTGGCGCTCCGGCGACTACGACACAGGCACCCAGGCGGCGGCCGCCGGCGGCACGACCTGCGTCGTCGACTTCGCCCTGCAGATGCACCCCGGCGGTCTGCGCAGCTCGCTCGAGGAGTGGATGGGCCGGGCCGAGGGCCGTCGAGATCACCTCGACCGCCGTCGCCAAGATGTTCGGCCTGCACCCGCGCAAGGGCGTGATCGCGGCAGGCGCCGACGCCGACATCGCCGTCTTCGATCCCGCGAGGCGGCATGTGTTCTCGACGGACACCTCGTTCATGAACGTGGATTACGACATCTACGAGGGCCAGGAGGTCGCAGGCTCTCCGCGCCTCACGCTCTCGCGCGGGACGGTCGTGTTCGACGACGGCCAGATCCGCACGAAGCCAGGCCATGGCCGCTACGTGCGGCGCGCCCCGTTCGACGCCTCGCATGTCTAGCGACCAACCGGCAGTTCCCGAGTCGCAGCTCGAGCAGAGCGAGACCGGCCTGGTGCCGAAGGGCGACGGCTGGTTCGTGGCCAATGCGCGCGAGGCGCGCTGGTACCACGCGCCGGGTCGCTCCGCCGTGTGCGCTTTCGAGGGCGAGGCCGAGTTCCCGCAGCTCGGGATCAACCTCAGCGTCCTCGCCCCCGGCGAGTCGCTGGGCATGTACCACTGGGAGGCCGATCAGGAGGACTTCCTCGTGCTCGCCGGCGAGGCGCTGCTGATCGTCGAGGGCAGCGAGCGCCCGCTGCGGCAGTGGGACTTCGTGCACTGCCCGGCCGGCACGAACCACATCATCCTCGGCGCCGGGGACGGGCCCTCCGTCGTGCTCGCCGTCGGTGCCCGCGACCGCTCGGTCGGCCCGGACTGGGGCGGCTACCCGGTGGACGAGACCGCCCTGCGCCATGGCGTCGGCGTCGAGCAGGCGACGACCGACGCCTCGCAGGCCTACGCACCGCTGCCGAGGCGCAAGCCGACGCGCTACCGCGGGGGCTGGCTCCCCGGCTGAGACGTTCAGTTAGAACGTCTCAGCTGACGGGCCGCCGACCTCGGCCTTGATCGCCGCCAGCTCGAACTCGAGCTCGGCCAGCTCGCTGCCGCCCGCCATCAGGCGCACGAGCTCGGTCTGGTCGATCTCCCCCTTGGCGAACGTGCCCAGCATCTGCCCGCGGTTGAGGACGACGAAGCGGTCGCCCACGGGATAGGCGTGGTGCGGGTTGTGCGTGATGAAGATCACGGCCACGCCGCGCTCGCGCGCCTGCAGGATGTAGCGCAGCACGACGCCGGCCTGCTTGACGCCGAGCGCGGAGGTGGGCTCGTCGAGGATCAGCACGCGCGCCCCGAAGTAGATGGCGCGGGCGATCGCGACGGACTGGCGCTCGCCGCCCGAAAGCGTGCCGACCGTTTGATCAGGATCGCGGATGTCGATGCCCATCTGGAGGAGCTCCGAGCGCACGGTGTCGCGCGCCAGCTTGACGTCGAACATGCGCAGCGGCCAGACGCCGGTGGTCGGCTCGGCCCCGAGGAAGAAGTTGCGCCAGACCGACATCAGCGGCACCATCGCGAGGTCCTGGTAGACCGTCGCGATGCCGAGCGCGCGCGCGTCGCGCGGCGAGTGGAAATGCACCTCCTCGCCGTCGACCAGCAGCCGGCCCTCGTCGGGCTGATGCACGCCCGAGAGGATCTTGATGAAACTCGACTTCCCGGCGCCGTTGTCGCCGAGCACGCACGTCACCTCGCCGGCGCCGACATGCGCCGAGATGTTCTTGAGTGCGACGACGTTGCCGTAGTACTTGCCGAGGTCGCGCGCCTCGAGCAGGTGCGTCGCCGGCTCGCTCATCTCGACCTCGCCCCGGCCGCCCGCACGCGAATGGCGGCGTTGAGCATGACCGCGAGCACCAGGATTGCGCCCTGGAAGGCGTACACCCAGTTGCTGTCCCACTGCGAGAGGATGATGCCGATGCTCGCCATGCCGAGGATCGCGGCGCCGAACGCCGCACCGACCACCGAGCCGTACCCGCCGGTCAGCAGGCAGCCGCCCACGACCGCCGCGATGATGAAGATGAACTCGCGCCCGACGCCCTCGTTGGCCTGGATCCCGCGCAGCCCGATGGCTGTGATGATGCCGAGCAGGGCCGAGGTGGTGGAGGTCATCATGAAGAGCGCGATCTTGGTGCGCGCGACCGGAACGCCGACGTTGCGCGCGGCGACGGGATCACCGCCCACGGCGTAGATCCAGTTGCCGAAGCGAGTGCGCGCGAGCAACCACGCGCCCAGCACCGTCAGGCCCAGCCACCAGATCACGTTGACCTTGAAGTCGTACGGCGACCACACGCTCGCGGCGAAGAACGGGCGGGCGGAGTCGAAGCCCGGCGCGGCGTCGATGCCGTTGATCGCGACGGTGCCGGTGATCTTGAGCGTGCCGCCGGCGTTCACGCCCTGGAGGATGAAGAACGTTCCCAGCGTGACGATGAAGCTCGGCAGCTTGGTCTTGACGACCGTGTAGCCGTTGATGAACCCGATCGCCATGCCGAACACAAGCACGACCGCGATCGAGGGCCACACGTTCCAGTCGGCGCGCGTCGTCAGGAGACCGAGCAGGAGACCCGAGGAGCCGAT
>JALYLC010000180.1 GCA_030774435.1 Actinomycetota bacterium | reverse complement strand
CCGTTGCCGGCGGGGCTGGTGACCTGGAGTGTGCCGCCGAGCGCTTCGATTCGATCGCTGAGCCCGACCAGTCCGGACCCCTGGCTGAGGTCGGCTCCCCCGATCCCGTCGTCGCGGATCGCCAACTTCAAGATCGCGTCATGTGTGTCGAGTTCGACGTTCACGACGGATGCGTGCGCGTGCTTGGCGGCGTTGGTCAACGCTTCTGAGACGACGTAGTAGGCGGCGACCTCGACGCGACCGGGCAGCCGTCGCTTGGGGTGGAGGTCGAGCTCGACCGGGATCGCCGAGCGGCGGCGCAGTGCTCTGAGCGCTGGCTCCAGGCCCCCCTCGGACAGGATCGCGGGGTGAAGCCCGTGGGAGATTTCTCGCAGCTCGCCCAGAACGCTCGTCAGCCCCTCGGCCGCGCGCGACAACGCGCTCTCGAGCTCGTCGAGCTGCGCGGGCACCGTCGCCTGCGCCGCGCGCAGCTCCAGCCCAAGCGAGACGAGCCGCTGCTGGATGCCGTCGTGCAGGTCGCGCTCGATCTGCCTTCGCGTTTCATCGGCGGCGGCCACGACGCGCGCGCGAGAGGTGGTGAGCGCGGTCCGAGCCTCCGCGTTCGCGATGGCGGTGGCGACGAGCTCCGCGAAGTCGGCGATGCGCGACTCCGTATCCATGGGGAGCGCCTCGGGCTGTCTCGAAGAGACCGACATACCGCCCCAGAGACGACCCTCGACCACGATCGGGGTGCCGACCGTCGAGGTAACTCCGAGCTGGCGGACCAGGGCTCCAATGCGCCCGGACGCATGCTCGGGGTTGTCAGCCCGCGCGGGCCGGCCTGTCCGCAGAACCATCGTGGCGACGCTCTCGTCCTCGAGCGATATGACTGTTCCGATGGGCACCAGATCGCCCTCCCCATCGCTCCAGGTGGCCACCACGATCGCCTTGTTGCCGGGCTCGAGGCGGACCAGGGCCGCGATGTCCGCACCAAGGATCCGGCCTAGCTCCTCGGTGACTGCGGAGAAGACCTCCGGCGGTGACGCCTCTCGGGCGACGAGCGTCGCTACGCGCCGGAGCGCTGCCTGCTCCTCCGCAAGTCGCCCCACCTCAGCCCGCGCCTCGGCGTTCGCGACCGCCGTGGCGACGAGCTCCGTGAAGCCCGTGAGCCGCGATTCGGTGTCCCGGGGAAGCGGCTGGGTCTGCTTCGAGTGGATGAACAGAGCGCCCCACAGCCGGCCCTCGACGATGATCGGGCTGGCGACCGAGGCGCGAATCCCGAGCTCATCTCGAACGAACGCGGCAATGCGCCCGGGGACGCCGCGGTAGTCGTCTATCCGGACAGGTCGGCCGGTCCTCGAGATCATCGTTGCCAGATCGCCCCCTTCGAGCGGCCATGGCCCGGGAACCAATGGGTGTGCGCCGCCGTGTTCGTCTTCAGCGGCCCACGTAGCCAGGACAGTCACCGTGTCATCGCCCTCGTAACGGGCCATCCCCGCGAGGTCCGTGTCGAGCAACCGCCCGGCTTCTTCTGTCACCGCCGCGAACACCTCCTCGGGAGGCACTCCGCGCGCAACCAGCGTCGCGACCCGCCGCAACGCGGCCTGCTCGTCGGCCAGCATCCGCTGCTCCTCACCGCTCAACGGCACTCCCCAATCGCCCCACGCGGACAGCGCGCGCGGTGGACATAGACCACCAAGCGTACCGCTGCCGCCGCCGCGACCCACATGACGAGCGCGGTTACGGGCGCGGGGTTCGAAACAGGGGCGGCAGGACTCGAACCTGCAACCCCCGGTTTTGGAGACCACGACTATTTCGCTAGCGCAAGCGGGTTGCGGCCCACGCGCGACACCTCGCGCGACAGTCCCTGACTGGCGCTCGAACACGACTGGCGCGCAAACCGCAGGGTTGACGTGCTCCGACTGATCTCCTACTATGCACCTAGTCAGTAAGTAAGAAAGTACGAATCACGGAAAGGGTGATCCTGGTGACCACAACGATCCGCACCAAAGGACAGGTGACGATCCCTGCCGAGATTCGCAAGGCTGCGCACCTCGAGGAAGGCGACCCCGTAGAGGTCGAGGTTGTGGAGGAGGGGATTCTCCTGCGCCCGCAAAAGATCATCGACGCTACTCAGGCATGGTTTTGGACACCGGAATGGCAGGAGAGCATCCGCCGCTCAGTCGAGCAACTTGCCACAGACGAAGGCGAGATACTCACTGACGACGAGTCTTTCCGAGCCGTACTTGACGCTCAATAGCGTCAGGGTGTGCCGACCTATCAGCCGTCGCCCGAGTTCCTCGACCTCCACGCTCGACTAAGCACCGATCAGAAGAGGCTGTTTCGCGCCGCCATCGATAAGTTCATCGAGGACTTACGGCGCGGCGAGGGTTTTCGGAAGGGTCTTCGCGTGAAGGGAATCAAGGGTGCCCCGGGTTTCTACGAAATGACGTGGGCCCCAGATGGGCGGGCCGTCTTCAGCTACGGCAACTCAATCCGCGGGGACGAACCCCACATCCTTTGGCACGCCGTCGGAACGCACAGCGTCCTTCCGTAAGGGGCCTCGCAGCCCGCGTGGGCTCCGCCGTCCGGGGGGCTCTCTACACTGCGCGCCCGTGACCGACGAGGAACGCATCGACCGGATAGAGGACGATGAGGAGTGGCTCAACGCGGCGTTGGACAACTACGAAGCTGGCCTCGATAGCGCCGAGCTCGACTTCTACAGGCGGCGGATACGTTCCGCCGTGCGCGGCGCGCTGCGCCTCGAGGAGTTGGTGAAGGACAACATTGTGCTCGCGGCCTTCGCCCTGGGCGGGGAGTACGCCGAGGTGAACGTTGACGCCGCGATCGGCCTTGCGCGCAAGGAGGGAGTAACCGTCACCCGCAACGAGGATGGGAACCACCTCGATGTTCAGATGAACATAGCTCCCCGCGAGGCGATCAGACGTACCGCTATCCCGAGACTGCTCACGCGCCGACACGCGCCGCGGCCGAGAACCGCTCCCTTGCGGAGAGACAGTCGGCGACACCCGCGATCACGCCGCCGCACGCGGTCAGTCGCCCGCGCTCGCTCGCCCGGCCACTTATCAGGCGACGACGACCCTTCACCACCATCTGACCTAGCCGGCACCGTCGCGAGGGCGGCGTGAGTACGCCTGCCGCGATCCCGCGCGTGGCGCTCCGCTGCCCGGATGAGGCTGCCGCTGCGCTCGGCGTCTCACCTGACTATTTCGACAAGCACGTCCGCCACGAGCTGCGCCTAATCCGCCGTGGCCGGCTCGTGCTCGTGCTCGTCTCGGAGCTCGAACGCTGGGGGCGCGAGAACGCTGCGCGGACGTTCGGCGAGGGCTCGTGATCCTCGCCTGCCAGGTGTGTGGCGAGCCCTTCTCGGCGAAGCGGTCGGACGCGAAGACTTGCTCCGACGCCTGTCGCGCCAAGAGGTCACGTCACGCGCGCGACCCGCTGATTGGCAGCCCCGAGCGGAAGCAGAACCAGCTAGCGGGACTGGATGCGAAGTACGACTGGCCTCGGCGACTGCAGGCGCGACGGGCGCTCCGCAAGCTGGGAGTCGTCCCGAGTCACTGGGTGCGCGGCTCAGACGGCGAATGGTCGCCGCAGTTCGAGTTGACGCCGCTCTACCGGGATGACATGTACGGCTACACGAGCCACCCGAACAACGCTTATGTGCTCGAGGAGGACGCCTGGCCGCGTGACGAGACTCTGCTCGCGCTCACTCTCGCCCCGCTGAGGACCTATCGTCGGCGGGTCCCAGCGAGCCGGATCGAGAGTGGCCCGCTCATCTTCAATCCGATCTACGCGAAAGCCGGGCAGGAACACGAGCTTGACAAGACATTTGGAGCGCCCTTCGCGCAGTCCGACGCGCAGTCGCGCTATGGCGTGCGCAGTTACGGCACGAAGCGCGCGGGCACCACCTTCGTTGAAAGCGAACTGCCGGTAGGCCGGCGGTCGTGGACGTTCAAGTGTCGCCTCTGCGCGAGCAGGGTCTCGTCGTCTTCGCTCCAGACTCACGACTGCAGCATCGCGAACCCCTTTGGCTTTCGGATCGACCTAGTACCTGTGACGCGACATCCCAAAGGGGTAGAGAGGAACCTTCCTCTCGCCGCTTGATTCCTACGTACGAAAGGAGGCGCGCATGCGCCCGATCAATCGCGAGCCGAACGTCGTGATCTCGGCCGTGATCCCCTACGAGATGCGCCAACAGTTGGTGGCGCTTGCGCGTCGGGACGACGAGACGCTCTCGGAAGAAGTTCGCCGCGCGCTCACGCTGCTCTATGCATCTCGCAGCGAGCACGTCGAGCACGACCTCGTCTCGACTACCTAAACCCCTCCGACCTATCGTCCCTGACTTTCGACCACCGACACACCAGGAGTCCACTTTTGACCGCAACCGCTGTCGCCTCTGCTTTCGCTTGCGCCCCAGTTCCGCCCCTCCACAACTGGCCGCTTTACGCGAGCGCGCGACGGGAGGCAGCGAAGTACCCGCACGACGCCTTTGGTCTTGAGCGCCTGGCCGGGCCGCTTGCCGACGAGCTCGAACGACTCGCTCTGATTCATTGGCGTGGGCCGTGACGGCCACGGGGCCGGACCTCAGAGTCATGCAGGGCGGCAAGGTCGATCGGGAGCCACCCGCGCCGCAGGATCTTGAAGCCGAAGAAAAAGTCCTCGGCGCCGTGATGCTCGCGGGCGGAATGGGCGAGGAGCCGTCGCGCAAGATCGTTCAGCGCGTGCGCGATACCGGACTCACGCCCGCGGACTTCTACATGCACAAGCACGGCTCGATCTTTGCGGCGATTCTCGCCGCTGACGACGAGGGGAAGCCAGCCGAGGCTTCCGTCATCGCGAACTTGCTTGAAGGTCGCGGCGAACTCGAATTGGTCGGCGGCAAGGCGAAGCTCGGCGAGCTCTGGAACCTCGCAACCGCCGCGGGCAACGCCGGCCACTTCGCCCAGATCGTCACGTCCGCAGCTCGACGTCGGATGCAGCGCGAAGTCGGCAAGGCTCTCGCTAGGGCGGCAGAGAACGGCGGGATCGAGACGAACCCGCAGCTACGCGAGGCGCTTCGCGGGATTCTCGAGGGCGGGCCCCGCGCGGGAGCGGTTGAACCTCTTGACCTGACCGACCTCCTGGCAGGCCCGCTACCCGAGACGGAGTGGCGCTGGGACGGCTGGCTCGCTCGAGGCGACCTCGGAATACTTGCCGGCGATCCCGGCATCGGCAAGAGCATCCTGACCTTGCTCTTGTCGGATGCCGTGCGCCGCGGCGGGAGCTTCCTAGGCGAGCCCTGCGAGCGCGGCCGGGTCGGTCTCTTCGACTACGAAAACCCAATGAGCGAAGCCCTCAAGCGAATCCGTCGAGCAGGCGTGACCGCAGACGACCACGAGGGTCTTTTCCTCTTCCACTGTCCACCCCTCGACCTCGGCTCGGCAATTGGCGTGAGCGCCTTCGCCGAGACGGTCGAACGCTTCGACCTCGATCTAATCGTCATCGACTCACTCAGGCGAGCGGCACCGGGACTGGACGAGAACGACTCCGCGGCGGTCTCCTCAGTCCTCTCACCACTTCGATCGCTGACCGCTTCCAGCGGGCGCACGATCATCGTCGTCCATCACTCGCGCAAGCGCATCGGCGATAACCCGAGCGAGGCCGGCCAGATGGTCAGGGGCAGCCTCGATCTCGTTGCGAGCGTGGATGTGCTGCTCTACATCCGCTCGAAGGAATCCGGCACCTTCACGGTCGAGTGTGCGAAGTCCCGACGCGGCCTTCCGCACGAGCCGATCCAGGTTCGGATCGCAGGCGACGGAGACGACGCCGAGCTCCGCTTGGTCAATGAGGGGCCGGTTGCCTACGCCGATGACAAGGTGGAGGCCACTCTTGCCAAGATCCTCACGGCCCTGCGCGACGACGGCGGCGCCCTTCAGCGCCAGGTGCTCGCGCTCAAGGTCGGAACGGACACGAAGAACAACACCTTCAGCCGGGCGCTCAATCTCGGCTACGACCGACAGCAACTCGCCAAGCCGGAACGGCAGAGCCGGACCGAGCCACAGTTGTACGCGCTCGCGCCGGAGCTTCGAGACGATCATCTCTAGGCGTGCCGCTAAACGCTTGGCGGCACGTTAGCGCTACGCGCCCCGCCAAATCGGGTGTGCCGCGCCTGCCGCTACCTAAAGGTATAGCGGCACGGCGCTACGGCACCGCCACGGCTTGGCGGCACAGTGGCGATACGACCCGTGATGGGGCGCGAGTTCTCGAGGCTAGCCCTTGCCTCGTCTCCGAAAACACACGAAGCGCCCGCCCCGGTGATCTCCTCGATGCCGTTCTCGACGATGACCTCGGCGACCCCGCCTGAGCGCGCGGCTACAGGTTTAGCTAACCGGTAACCCCCCTGTTTTCCGCTCAACCATGCGCCGCGCGACAGTCCGCGCGACAGTGATAGTGCCCTTCAAAGCGAGGACCATTCGCACTCTCACGGGGCAACCAATAACGCCCTCGGCGGCCCTGTCCCGCTTACTGCCAAATGAGGCCCAAATGACCCAGAACGGCCGAGAGGCCGCCACCTCCCTCGCTCCCGCTCCGATCGGCAACCGGCGTGCCGCTAAGCATCTCGCTTACGCGACCTTCACGCCCGCCGAGCTCGCCGAGGTTCGCTCGCTCGAGGATGAGATTCGTGCGCTTTGCCCGGTCGAGAGTCCGAGCATCGAGCCCGCAGTCTCAGTCCTGGCCGGCGCGATGTGGAGGCGCGCGAAGCTCTACGCCTACATCGATGAGGCGGGAATGACCCGCGGACGTGCTGACCGGGCTACGCTCAACCCTGCACTCGAGGCGCTTGATCGGATCGAGCGGCAGATCATCGAGACGATGCGCCAGCTGGCGATGCTGCCGAAGCAGGCTGCCGACCTCGGCCTCAAGTTGGTCAGGTTGCAGCAGCAGCGCGGATATGACTGGTCAGCGTTGACCCCGGAAGAGAAGGCGACCGTCGACCGCCTGATCTCCAAGGCCGAGACCTACGAAGGCACGTTCGGTGATTAGGTTCGACGCTGCGGCCGAAGACCGCCGCCGGGTTAACCTCGAAGCGCACGCAACCCCGAGCGAACGCATCCGCCTGATTGCAGAGCAGGACGCGGGCGTGATTCTGGTTCGGATGGCCTTCGGCGGCGACATGCTCGTCCGTACGGATGGTGCGCCGGTCGAGGCCGTTGCCCTCGAGGATCTCGGCCCCAATCCGACCGAGACGGCACGTGCGATAGCGGAGCGGATTCGGCTCCGTATCGAGCTCGGCTTGAAGAGTCGCGATTGCAACGCGCTACGGCAGCGCGAAGGCTGCACGTGCCTCCAAGAAGCGATCGACCGTCTGCTCGAGGTGGACGGCGTGAACAAGAAGCGGGTCGTCTCGCTCGCGAAGGACCTGCACAAGAAGCAGGTCGCAGAACTCCAAGCCCAGGCAAAAGAGGCGGATCTGCGCGCGCAAAGCGCTCAGGAGGCTCAGGAGTCCAAGCAACCCGTCGCAACACCGCAGACGGCAACTGTGAAGCGGCCTGGAAGCTCGAGAAGGCCACGGCGTCGGGCCGAACGTGAACGCCCGGACCCGCTCTCGTGGTCCGAGTTCAAGAGGGGCCAGAGCGGTCATTCAATCCGAGACGTGATCGACGGAAAGTTCTAGTCAATTCTGACAACACGAGGAGCAAGATGGCAAGCCCCAAGAAGATGGCCCCGGCGCCAAAGCGACCACCCCAGGGACCGACAAAGCCCGCGCCGAGTCCGAAGTACAAGCGGCACGTACATCGTCCGGCGAAATAGGAGAACAATGACCCCGAACACGAAGACCATCGCCGAGCGCGTTCAAGCGCTCAAGCTCAAGTCCGACGCCGAAGACGAGAGGGACAGAATGATCTCCCTCGGCGCGGATCAGGATTCGAGCGACTTGCACGCTCGCGCGTTGCTCGCCTTGGCCGAGCGTGGAATCGCCGACCCCTCGCCCGAGGAATACGTCCAGGCCGTCGATCTCGAACAGCGCGCGGACGAACCCGAGACCCCGGCAAACCCCCGTCCTGACTACGACGCGCTCCACTCGGCCGCGACCGAGTTGCTCAAATCGCGGGGTAAGTTCAATCCCACTTACTACGAATACAGCGACGCGCTCGCAGAGGTGAATCGATGAGTCCAAAACTCGACGACCAACAGCTTGCCGAGCAACTCGGTCAGCTAGAGAACGAACGCTCCCGCGTGGAGCACGACTCGACGCCCGAAGACGCGGATGAGTCGGCGAAGGCGACGACTGAACAGACGGCGCGGATCTTCGAAGGCAGGACGCCGGCTTTCGCTGCGGTCGACGGCGGGCTCTTGGCCGAGCAGATGGTCGACGTGATCTGTCAGTACGTGTTGTCCCAGCCTGGCTTCCCAGACTGGCTCGCCTCGCAGGCGCTTACCGGCGAGCTCTCTCGGGCGCAGAAGGCCAAGCAACTGGCCGCGCTGGACGCGCAGATCGGAGAGCTACGCGCCGAGTACAACAAGCGCCGAATCGCCACGGCAAAGGCTGAGGCCGAAGCCAGGGTCAAGGACGAGATCGCCGCGCTCGAGGAATCGCTGACGGTTACGAATGGCTAATCAGAAAACGGTTCAGACACGACTCGAGCAGATCGCCTCTCGTATGCACGACCTGGAATCCGAGCGGGCGCACTTGCTGTCGATCTACAAAGCGAACCGGCGGGCGCAGATCGCTGAGACCGGGCAGG
>JALYLC010000179.1 GCA_030774435.1 Actinomycetota bacterium | reverse complement strand
GGTGGGAACAGATGATTCAGGCAGCGGTCGAGCCATGTGCGACCTCATGGGCGCGCTTGGCGCTCGCGTTCGCGACGACCAGGCCGCGCAGCGCCTCGGCGCCGCGGCGGGCAGCCAGCGGATCGCTGCCGTAGAGTGGCGAGTCGATCCCGTCGGTCATGAAGGTGCGAACGGCATCGATCGCCTCGCGCGAGACCGCGATCTTGTCGTCCCGCAGCACCGCTGCCACAGCGGAGAGCCCAGGCGCGGCGCCGATCACGACGGCGGGACGAGTGAGGGAGCGTCGGAACGGCGTGGAGGGCCGCGATGCGTCCTTGATCGCGCCCTCGACGGAGCGGGCCCAGACCCGGCGCTCGTCCATCGTGACGTCCACGACGGCCTTCTTCAGCAGCTTGTGGAGCAGGCCCCGGTTGGTGATTTCGTTGTTGACGAACATTTGCTTTTCTCACCTCGAAGAGAACGGTTGATGGTGACAATCACAGCTTCGCAAGAAGGGGATGAAAGCCGTCTGCTGATTGTCGCCGAGAGTGTCAAGTTCTCGGCAAGGGCGAGGAGTGGCACTCCTTGACGTCGCGGATGGCTCCGCACCCGACGGCCATCGGGAGTCCGATGAACGCGCGCACCGCTGCGGCGACGCGGCGCAGAAGACGACGAGCGCAGGGCCGGCCGTGTGGAGTGTTGCTCTCGTGCCTAGCAGGCGTCGAGAGCAAAGCGGATGCGTCCGAGCTCGCGCCGGAGAGCCTCGCCGTCCTCTCGGAAGAGTGGCGAGGTCACACCGTCGGTGAGCAGCCATTCGCACAGGGCAACGCCGCGGACGCGGGGTGGGGCGGCGACACGCAGGAGGCGGGCGATGTCGCGAACGAGGTCCTCGTGAAGCAGCAGGAGGCGCACGTTGCCGACCGGTCGCATGTGCGGCGCGATCTCGTTCCAGCGCTCGGCCGAACGGAGGCAGCGCTCGAGCGACGAAGCCAGCTGCACGCGTCCACGCGGATCTCGCAGTCGCCGCCGAACCGGCTCGAGCTCGTCCAGCGGCAGGTCCTCGTCGCCGGCGATGATCAGCTCGAGCGCGCGCCGCCGCCGGTTGGCCCAGGAGCCGGCGGCGAGCGCACCGAGCACGGCGCAGGTCGCAATGGCGACGGCGAGCTCGGCGCCGCGCGCCGGCCCGTGGGCGAAGAGGACGATGGCTGCGAGGACCGTGAGCCCGACGAGCAGCTGCAGGCGCGCTGACTCCACACGCCGGGTCGCGCGGGTCAGCGGGTGGGCACGACCGAGCAGCTCTCCGGCGGTCATGTCTCACAGCGTCGTCGGCGACGCGCAAAGCCCGCCTGAAGGATCGACTCCTCGACCTGAAGATTCCGTCAATCTGCGGGAGCGGCGCGGCTGCCGCGAGCCGCGCGGGCATGATTGGCGCGTGAGGGTCGAATTGGCGATCCCGAGGATGCACCGAATCACGGTCGCCGCTCAGCGCGCCGACCCGTGGCTCGGCGTCGCTGCGAGCCTCGTCGCAGTGGCCGTCGTGACCGGCGTGATCGCTGTGCTCGAACAGTTCGTGCCGATCCTGAGCCTGGGAGGGCTGTACGTGTTCGCGGTGCTCCCGATCGCGATCCTCTGGGGGCTGACCTTCGCCGTCGGCGTGTCCGTGGCGTCGATGCTCGTGTTCAACTTCTTCTTCCTGTCTCCCGTGTACTCGCTGACCCTGAGCGACTCGCGCAACTGGCTCGCCCTGGCCGTCTACATCGTCACCTCTGCGGTGGTGAGCGAGCTGGCGGCGCGTTCGCGGCGTCGCGCCACGGAGTCGGCGCTGCTGGCGGAGGTCGCGCGCTCGCTGCTCGAGCGCGGAAGCGTGAGTGGCGAGCTCGACCGGATCGCGGCAGGCGCTGCGCGCGCCCTGGGCGCCGGCGACGCTCGCATCGAGCTCGGCGAGCCGTCAGCCGAGTTGCGTGCCGACGCCGACGCGACGCCATTGATCGCGGGAAGCCGGCGCATCGGCACGATCGCGCTGCACGCACCGCGCTGGCCGCACCGTGGCCAGGATTCGCCCTTGCTGCCCGCGCTGGCCTCGCTCCTGGCCGTCGCGATCGACCAGGAGAGGCTCGCGCGCGAGGCGCTGGAGGCCGAGGCCTTGCGTCGCTCCGACGCGCTCAAGACCGCGCTCTTGCGCACGGTGAGTCACGACCTCCGCTCGCCGCTCATGACCATCCTGACGTCGGCATCTGCTCTCTCACGCCCTGAGCTCAGCCTCGAAGAGGCCGATCGCGCAGAACTCCTCGCCGGCATCCTCAGTGAGGCCGAGCGGCTCGACCGCCTGGTCTCGAACCTGCTCGACCTCTCGCGCCTCCAGGCCGGTGCAGCCACGCCCGCGCCCGAGGTCTGGGCGGCTGACGGCCTGGTCGTCCAGGCACTGAGCAGCCTCGGGGAGATCGCCGACCGCGTTGACGTGACACTCTCCGACGTTTCGCCCGTGGTACGCGTCGACGCTCATCAAATCGAGCGGGCGCTGGCCAACCTGATCGAGAACGCAATCAAGTACTCGCCGGATCACGCGGCGCGGGTCGTCATCAGCTCGACGGCTCGCGAGGCGCTCGTGCGCGTCGTCGATCACGGCCCCGGCCTCGCGCCGGAGGAGATCCAGCGGGTGTTCGAGCCGTTCCAGCGCGGTTCCATGAGCGACGTGGGCGGTGCCGGGCTCGGCCTGGCGATCGCACGCGGCTTCGCCGAGGCCAACGGCGGGCGGGTGTGGGCCGAGTCGCTCGCCGGGCAGGGAGCGACGTTCGTGCTCGCCCTCCCGATCGCACATGTCGCGGAGGAGGACGGATGAGCGGCCAGCGCATCCTCGTGGTCGACGACGAGCGCCAGATCCTGCGGGCGCTCTCGACCAGCCTGCGCGCGGCCGGCTACACGGTCGACACGGCCGAGACGGCTGCCGGCGCACTCGCCGCAGCCGCGATGCGGCCACCGGACGCGGTGATCCTCGACCTCGTCCTGCCCGACGGCACCGGCACGGAGGTCCTGCGCGAGCTTCGCACGTGGTCGAGTGCGCCGGTGATCGTCCTCTCGGCCGTTGGAGACGAACACGAGAAGATCGCGGCGCTCGACGCCGGCGCCGACGACTACGTGACCAAGCCCGTCGGCATCGACGAGCTGCTCGCGCGGCTACGTGCGACGCTGCGACGGGCGGGCCCGTCGCTCGAGCCCGTGATCACGATCGGCGGGCTCGTCGTCGACCTCGAGAAGCGGCTCGTCACAGTTGAGGGCAAGGAGGTCAACCTCACGCCTCACCAGTTCGAGATCTTGCGCGTGCTGGCGCGCGACCAGGGAAAACTCGTCACGCATCGCGCCTTGCTACGCGAGGTCTGGGGCCCCGGCTACGGCTCCGAGTCGAACCTGCTGCACGTGCATGTGTCGCAACTGCGCCGTCGCATCGAGCCCGATCCGGCCCGCCCGCGGTATCTCGTCACGGCGCCGGGCGCCGGCTACCGGCTCGTGGATCCGACGCGCCCGGAGG
>JALYLC010000178.1 GCA_030774435.1 Actinomycetota bacterium | reverse complement strand
GCGTGGCGGACGCGCGCGTCGGCCGCCAGGTAGTGGGCGACGAGCACGCGCCGCGAGAGCCGATGCACGTGCTCGGCGAGCAGCCGCAGCAGCGTCCCGCTGACCTCGGGATGGCGAGCCTGGAGCGCGAGGAACGCGCTGCGCGCGAGTGCCAGGGTCTCTGCCGGCTCGAGCGCCTCGACGGTCGCGCTGCGCGCCGGCTCGGGCAGCAGCAGCGCCAGCTCGCCGAACGATTCGCCCGGCCCCACAATCGAGAGCAGCGCGACATCGCCGAGGGGGGTCATCATCCTCACCGCGAAGTGGCCCTTGCGCACCAGGTGCAGGGCATCGGCCGGATCGCCGTCGTGCACCACGACCTCGCCGCGCTTAAAGCGCCGCCGGCGCCCCGCGGCGACGAGACGTTCGATCTCCGCCGTCGGCACGCCGGCGAACACGGGCCAGTCCACAGCGCGAACCTACCACTCCGCCTGAAGCGCGAATAGCCCCGAGCCTCGCGCCGCGCGAGTGTGCCGACGGTGACACTCGGCTCGTCGCGGGCGCGAGCGACCCGCCGAGGCCGCGGGCATACCTTGGGCTCAGGAGGGACAAACGACCAAGGAGGAGCCCGATGTTCCGCTATCACCTCAACCCAATCGCTGGCTCGTGCCAGCCGCCGGCAGCGAGCGCAGATTGGCAGCAGTTGCAGCTGCCGACTGTGGGTCGCCGGCTCAGGAAGGTTCGGGCCGCGGCCGCCGCGGCGCTCACTGTGCTGAGCGCGACCGCGGTGATGGCTCCCGCAGCCGGTGCGGTGACGAACCCGGTGCTCGGCGTCGACTACAACCCGTCCGTCCGGTGCAGCACGAACACCAACTGGGTCGATGCGAGCACCGACTGGTACGCGGCGTACACCACGCCTCGGCAGGTGCGCATCAATCCGAACGGGTACGAGGCGTTCCAGCGCGGCTACGTGTGGACGAACGTCACCACCGGCAAGGTCGTGTACAGCTACTGGGGACCGATCGGCGCGACCATGGCGCCGGTCGGGTCGACCGTCACGATCTCGTTGCCCGACACGGACCCCCCGGTGGAACTCGCGAAGGGCACCTACAAGGTGGTGGTCTGGTACAAGTGGTATTACTGGGCATCGCAGACCTGGCAGTCGATCACCCGCGGTGTCAACGTGAACGGCTACACCTACACCAACGACGGCGGCGGCGGCCTCGTGTACCCGTTCTGCTACGCGGGCACGCTCGGGCCGACGATAGACCTCGCGGGGTGGTCGATCCGCTAAGCCTGGAACCGGACGTGCTCATGGTCCGCGTGAGCCCCGCCACCGGCGGGGCTCACGGCCGCTCGCGCGTCCACGATCCGCTCGAGAGGTGTTTTACCGTCGATTCACCGCAGGTTATTGTCGGTGGATCTCGGGGCGTCTGTGGTCGTGGAGAGCGTGAGTGACCGTGTGGCGCGTTCGCGATGGTCGTCGCAGGGTCTTCCCAGTGACCGCCGAGCGCCCGTCGTCGTGCGGGGGCCGGCTGCGCCGTCCCGGCCGCGCCGCTGTATGAGAGCTGAGCTCATGAGCGAGTGGCGTCTATGCAGCGGCTGCTGGGAGGGGTACAGTCGTCGCCATGCTTTGCTCCGACTGGGGCGTGGGCACGTGAGCGGCGCGCAGGCTCGTGCGACGCATCTGGTTGTGCGAGGAGTGGGGGCTCTCGCGGCGGATTTGGTGGCGCAGGCCGCTGAGCTCGTGGCGGTGCTGGCGCGCCAGGCCGGGCAGGGCGAGTCGGCAGCGCACGCTGGGCGGATCGGTGCCCGCGCCGCGGCGTTGTCTGTGTCCAACGAGCTGGCGTTCACGCGCGCGAGCTGGATGCCTCGATCAGCCGCGAAGCGGAGGAGTTCGCGCTCACCCAGGCACTGGCGGACGCCCTGGAGGTACCCCTGCGCGTGTGTCAGGTCGCGAGTGATCTCGCGCTCCTAGCTGCCGAGCTTGCGGCCGGTCCGATGTCGCAGCGGCGCGCTGATCTTGGCGGAATCGCGTAGCTTGCGGCCGGAGCCTGTGACGCCGCGGCGCTCCTGGTACGCGCGAACCCGACCGTCGGCCCCACCGACCCGCGCCGCAGTCTCGCCGAGCAGACCGTGACAGCCGCCAGCGCCGCAGCGCGGCGGCTGTCTCAAGAGCTCCTCGCCACCCAGATGCCTGGATCACCGTCGCCAAGCAGCTGCCCGCCGCGCGCGCCCTGATCGATGATCACGCCTGCCGAGCAGGACGTCACCAACCGCGGAATCTGAGCTGCGACGCAGTCGACCTAGGGATCGAATCGGAATGTCCGCAGCAATGCGGCGTAATCTTCCGGTCGTCCTCCTGACTCCGCAATGATGATCGTGCGCCCGCGGCTCGCGAGGAACGTGAAGTTGTCCAATTCGCCTGGGAACGCCACGAATGTGGAAAACGGGACGGTGAAGACCGGCACACAACGACCTCCGCACAGGTCGCTGTGGGGCAGCGCACGCCGGACGCTGAGCCTGAATCGGATGGCAGGCCGCCCGCCGATCTCGATGCGCTTGACATTGCTCACCCTGAGACCAGGGTTTGCGCGCATCTGAGCCAGTAGTTTCGTGGGACCGCTGACGGGTTCTGCCTTGGTGTCGTTGACCCAGACCGTTCGCGGCGCGAAGAGGTCCAACTCGGCGCGTTTGCCGTGCGTCGCGAGGAATGAGAGCGAATCCGCGAGGGGATACGCCCCGGACCAGCGGAACGCCGGCACGCTGAAGGTGAATGGCACGGCGAAACTGCCGGCTCGCCACTTGCCGGCTAGCAGCGGTCCGGACTCCATCCGGCGCGGTTGCCGTGTGTTAGGTGCCGCAGCCAGCGCGGGACGCGGTGTCGTCGGGGCAAGACGGAGCAGCTTGTCGGTAACTGCCCATACGGCTTCGGGCCGCACCGCGAGCAGTCCGCCGGTCGAGGAGCCGAGCGCTAGGGGTCGTCCTGCCTGGCGACCCGAGTGCGCGTCGAACCGCGCAAGGCGGAGCGTCCCGGTGCCCTCGGAGTCCCCCGACATGACCCAGGTGTCGCTGCTGGATGTCGCGACGTTGACGGCGACCCGCTTGATTTGAAGCGATCGCCTGAATGTCATGGAATCCGCGTTGATCGGAGTTGCCGCTCCGCCGCCTCGGTCGGACACCCAGAGTGTCTTGCCCTGGAGCACCATGCCCGACCCTTGGTACCCGGTCTTGACCGTAACGCGTTTGCCCGTTGCGAGATCGATGCGTATGACGCCGGTTTCGGGTGCGAAGGTGCCCATGACCCAGACGCGCGAGCCCTGCGTCTCCACCAGGACGGGGTACGACATGACCTTGATCGGTGCGCCCATGCGTTGCATTGTCCTGGCGTCAACACGAATCAGGCCCCCCTGTGCCTCCACGGTGTTTCGCGTGGATGTCGAGCGCGCGACCCACAACACTCCGCCGGCGGCATGTACAGTGCTCAGCCGCCCGCCGAGTTTGAGTTTGCGGGTCACGCGTGCCGCCTGCGGGTCAATGCGGAAGAGCGAGCCCGACCAGCCGGCCACCCAGAGGCTGCCGCCGGCGACCGCGACGCCGCCCAATCCGTGCCCTGCGTCGACGGCGAGGGGGCTGCCCACGACCTGGTTGGTCGTCGCGTCCACGTGGATCAGTCGGCCTGCGCTCGTGGTGATCCAGATGCCTTTTCCGAGGAACGCCAATCCCGTAGGGGATTCGGCTTTCTTCAACCCGAGGGGTATGCGCGCAAGCACGCGCGCCGATGCGGTACTTGCTGGGGCCGGCGGAGTTGGTTTCTGGGTGTGGCCGCCCTCGCGGGTGACTGCGAGGATCGCGCCAGCGGCGGCCACCAGAACGACAATGCCGCCAATCGCCAGCGCCATCGGCCGGCGGCGGTTGCTGCGCTTCGGATTGATCGGAGGCGCGGCTGACTCGAGGGCCATTGCGAGCTCCGACGGTCGAGAAAGCTCGCCTCTGCGCACCGCAGCGATGGCCTCGTCGACGGCCTTTGTTGGCGCCTTCGAGATCTCACCGAGCAGGTCGGCGAGTTCGCGCACGGTCGATGCGGTGTCGACGGCGCCCAGCACAAGCTCCCCACTGGCGCTTTCTCGCAGCGGGTCGACCAGGCCATGCGCGCCCTCGGGCCCGAGCTTCACGAATGCCGAATCGAGGTCGAGCGGGACTCGCACTCCTGCGTCGGCGAGCGCCTCGAGCGCGCTCGCCAGGTCGATCACGATGCGCGATGCGTCCGCGCCGCCGAGCGGGCGGGAAGCGACGAACTCGCGAAGCGAGACGATCTGAAGGTCGGGCGCTACCGCGTAGACGTCGTCGCCGTCCGTGCCGGCCGCCAACACCGGAATCACGTTCGGGTGTGTGACAGCCGCGATCCGGCGTAGGTCATCGCGCAGTCTCGTTGCGGCAGCGCCACGTGAGACCCGCACAATGACGTCTCGCTCCAATCGCGGCTCGGTTGCCCTGTAGGCACGCAGACCGCCGCTGTCTCTGAGCAGCTCCCCGACGACGAACTCGCCCAGGGAGCTGCCGGCCGAAAACGCCCCGCCGTTCTCCTGGTCGTCAGCCATTGTGCAAGCAAATCAGCTGGGTGCTTGGTCTGCAAGAGCGGGCGGCGCTCATGTGATGTCCACACGCTGGACGGTGTTGTCGCCACTACTCCCGACCCAGACGCTGTTCGCGCTTGCGGACAGAGCGAGCGGAGGGCTGCCAACCCCGATGGGTGTTCCGATAATCGCGCCCGTATGCGCATCGAGGCGCGTCAGCGTGTGGTCGGAAGCGGCGACCCAGAGCGATCCGCCGGCGGCTACGATGTCTTGGAGTTCCTTCCCGAGCGAAATCGGCGCACCACGTACTACGTTGGTGCGAGTGTCTATCTGGGTGATCGTACGATCGGCGCTGTTCAACACCCAGACGGAGTCGCCTGCGAGGGCCAGCCGATCGGGCCGAGCTCCAACCTGTACGCGAGCGACGATCCGCAGGCGCTTGGAATCGATGCGTGCCACGGCGCCTTCACGGCGAAGAACGACCCAGATTCCGCCAGCGGCCACTACGATTTCGGACGCGCCGCGGCCCAGCCGCGGGATCCGACCCGTGACTTCCCCCTTTGAACCATCGATGCGAACGAGCGCGCCGAGGTGCTTGCCTGCCGGATTGCTGGCCGCCCACACGGAGCCGCCACCCACCGCGACGGCGCTCGCGTTGTTGAGCGCGACGTGTACGGGCGCTCGATCCTTCGAGTCGGCCACACGATCGATGCCGCCGAGTGTCGGCGAGCCGTGGACGACCCAGACCGATTCGTCATCGGCGGCGATGTCGAGGAATCCTCCGCCGCCTCCGAGGATAAATGGCTCTGCAACGGCGCGGACGCCGCGCGAGCGCACATCGACGCGCTCGATCGCGGCGCCATCCGTGCCCAGCGCCCAGATCGCAGCAGCTGTGGCTGTTACTCGATCGGGGGGTGCCGGGAGGAGGATGGGTGCGCCCACAAGCGCCCCCGCAGGGTTCTTGGGCGGGTTCTGCGAGGACGCGCGCGTGAGCAGCGTGATCGATGCAACTGCGATGGCGGCGAGCGCGACCATGCCCGCGCCGATCGGGATGGCGAGCCGTCGCTGCCGGGCGCGCACGATGCTGCGCGGCCGTGCTGTCGGGTCGATTGCCCCGCTCGCCGCAGCGCCCGTCGCGACGCTGCCGTGCTCCCTGGGTGCGCGGACGTGGCGAGCGGCCGCGAGTGCTGCGCGGCCGAGGTCGCCTGCGGAGGCGTAGCGCTCCTCAGGGTCCTTCGCCATCGCGCGGGCGATGATCGCGTCGTATTCCCTGGGTACGTCGGCGGCCTGGCGGCTTGGGCGCGGTGGGGCTTCGGTCAGGTGCGCCGCGAGGGCGTCGAGCTCGGACGCCGCCGGGTATGGGACCTGTCCGGTCAAGAGATGGTGGAGGACGCCGCCGAGGGCGTAGACGTCGGCGCGCGCGTCGACGCTGGCGCCGCGCACCTGTTCGGGGGCGCTGTAGGCGACGGTGCCCACCCACTGGCCGGTCCTCGTGAGTTCGCTCGCGGCGAGCCGGTCGCTGGAGAGGCCGAAGTCGGTGAGGTAGACGCGTCCGACGTCGGAGTCGGCGTCGTCGAGCATCATGTTGGCCGGCTTGACGTCTCGATGGACGAGGCCCCGTGCGTGCGCGGCGTCGAGCGCGAGCGCGATGGCGTGGACGCAGCGCGCCGCGTCGTCGGGTGCGAAGCGGCCAAGTTGGCGTAGGCGCTGGGCGAGGTCGCCGCCGCGCAGGTAGCGCATGGCGATGAAGAGACGGCCCTGGTCCTCGCCGGCGCGGTAGACCGGGATCACGCCTGGGTGGTCGATGCCGGCAGCGATGCGCGACTCGCGCGCGAAGCGCTCGCGGAAGGGGAACTGGCCGGCCAGCGCCGGCGCGATCACCTTGAGCGCGACGGGACGCTCGAGTTCGCGGTCATGCGCGCGGTACACGATCGCCATGCCTCCGCGCCCGGCCGTGCTCTCGATCACGTACCCGCCGAGCTCCGTGCCGGGCGCGAGCTCGTCGAGATCCGCGGCCGGTGGCGAACCGCGCGACAGCTCGAGCGCTTCCTTTAGGCCCGCGCGTTGTGGGGCGGCTGCGGGGAGCAGCTCGTGTGCGCGCGACAGGAGCACAGTCGCGGCAGGCGGGTCTCCGTGCTCGAGCGCTTCGAGACCTGCTTGCTCGAGCTGCGCCGCAGCCGCGATCGCGACCTGCGGCACCGCATCGCGCGGCCGCAGCGCCATCCGTAGGAGCGCCGCTTGCTCGAGGTGATAGCCCACCACGGCTGCCTCATGCCCCGCGCGCTGCAGCAAATCCGTCGCAAAGCACTCGTGCAGCTCTGCCCTGCGTGCCTTTGGCATCGCCGCCAGCACGGCGTCGAAGACGAGCGCATGACAGAAGTGGAGCCGCTCGCCGCCGAACACGCCCGAGAGTCCCGTCGGGCCCTGCGACGCACTCGAGGCACCCGGCGTCACGAACCCGCGGGCCTCGAGGCTGGTGAGCCCACGCAGCAGAATCACCTCTGGTTCTTCAGCCGTGAGCCTCTCGACCGCCGCCGGCAAGAAGTCACGACCAACGACGGCCGCAGCCTCGATCACGAGGCGAGCCTCCAGGTCGAGCGTGTCCAGGCGCGCAGCGATCAGGCTCGCGACGTCTGGGGGCGTTCCGTCTGCGCCTTCGCTTCGCCACGCTGCAAGCTGCTCGAGGAACAACGGGTTGCCGCCCGCCCGCGCGACCAGGTCCTCGACCTCCGCCGCGTCCAGGTCGTCGTTGCGAGCAAGCAACTCGGCCGCCGCGGCGTCCGTCAATCGCCCTAAGCGGATCACACGCTGGGCGAGCCCCGAATGCTCCTCGTCGAAGAAGTCATCGCGCGTCGTACCGACGATCAGCACCGGCAAGGCGACCGTCTCGACGAGGAACTGCAACAGATCAACGAACGTCGCCTCCGCCCAGTGAAGGTCTTCGAACACCACGACGAGTGGGGTGTCCGCGGCCAGCGCGGCGATCAGGTCCGCGACGGCAGCGAACGCCTCCGCGCCAGTTACCGGGCCGGATTCGCGGCCTATCAGCCGCAGTAGTCGTGTGGCCATCGTGGCCGCGTCTGGTTGAGATGCGAGCAGGGCGACGAGCTCGGCGTGCGTCGCACTCGGCGCCGCCGCCTCGATCAAATCCCGCAGTGGGCGATACGTGTTGCCGCGGCCATAGCTCGGACACGCGCCCGTAAGAGCGCTCGTCGAAAGCCGCGAGATGAACTCCACGACGAGACGCGACTTGCCGATCCCCGCCTCTCCCGAGACCAGCACCATTTCCGTACGCCGCCTCGCCTCGACCCGCGCGCAGGCAGCCTGCAACGCCTCCAGTTCATCGCCGCGACCCACAAGCGAAGTGGGCGGCACCATATGCGACGAGGCAGGATCGGCAAGGGCGAGCAGTTGCCAGGCTGCGAGTGGGAGCGCCTTGCCCTTGGCCTGTACAGGCGCGACCTCCTCTGCTTTGACCTGCCCCGCGACCAGGCGGTGCGTGAGCGCGCCGATGAGGATGCCGCCTGCGGGCGCGGCCTGCTCGAGGCGGGCCGCGACGTTGACGGCGTCGCCGGTCACGAGCGCCTGTCCTCGCGAGTGATCGCCCGCTACGACCTCGCCCGTATTCACCCCGACTCGCACGTTCAGCTCGATTCCGAGATCCGAGCGCAGATCGGCGTTCAGCCTCTCAACAGCAGCGATCAGGTCGAGTGCCGCGCGAGCGGCTCGCAGGGCATCGTCCTCGTGAGCCATCGGCAGGCCGAACACGCACATCACCGCGTCGCCGATGTATTTCTCGATCTGACCGCCGTGAGCACGCAGAGCAAGCGCGCAAGACCCGAAGTAGCGCTCCTGCACGCTGCGGAGGATTTCCGGGTCAAGCCGTTCCCCGAGCGCGGTCGAGCCAGCCAGGTCGCAGAAGACGATCGACACCTGCGCCCGCCGCTCGCGGCCCCGGTCGCGGCCGCCATACAGGGCTTCACCGCAACGCGAGCAGAAGCGCGCGTCGGGCGCTTCCACGTTTCCGCACACCGGGCACGCGCGGTGGTTGCTCACGCGCTGGAGAGCATACGGTTGCGGAGCAATTGCTCGCAGTGCCCACCCGAAGCGCAGTGCGCCTCGAGTCACCGATGCCGCCGGCGGCGCCTGCACGCGGCCTGGCCGACCAACGTGGGAGCGGGACTCGGAGCGGGACGCAGCCGCGACCTGCCTACCTGTCTGCAACCAGTCCGGTCTCCAAGACCGAAGGTCGCAGGTTCGAGCTCTGTCGCCCCTGTCCGCTGCTGCAGGCGAAAAGCCTGCATATCGCGCCTAGTCCTCCGGGGCAGTTGATTCCGAGGGAGGCCGACAGAGCGCGAGGTAGCACGAGAATGTTGCCGCGCAGGTTGCCGCGCAGGTCCGCCTTGGCCCCACGGCAACTAGCTGAGGTGCTCGAAGGCTTCAGCCTGTGGGCGATGTCGCTACTGTCGAGGGATGGACAAGGCACTCAGCGGACGCTCCCTGACCTGGGCGATGATGGCTGCGTTGGCCGTGGCCGTGATCGCCGCGGGCGTAGCGCGCGGACTCGACGCCTGGCACGGCGTGCTGACGATTCTCGGTGCGGCCCTTCAGATCGTCGCGGTCGCGTACGCGACGCGGAGCGTGTGGCTTCCGAAGTCCAGAACGCAGGTGGCCAGACTCGTGAACTGGCTTCGCCGGCGTGTCCTCCGACGCGCGTTTCACCACGTCGATGCGGCTACGGCGATCGCGACGGGGACGGCATCGGGCGTCGGCCGGCGCGGAACGCTCTGGCCGAAGACCCAGGCCGCCCAGGTCGCAGCGCTCATGCGCTGGGTCGACACGCTCGTCGGCGATGTCGACGCGCTGCACGACCGGATCACTGATGTCGAAGCTGGATCGGCTTCCGCGCTAGCGGCACGCGCCGAGCAACTGGAGAGAATGGCCGACCGCCAGTTCCGGCTGACCAACGAAGACGCACTCGTTGCCGGCGTACTGGCGATTCTCGGAGCGCTACTCGCGCTCGTAGGTGAGCTCGTAGCGTGACCGCCGCGTTAGGCGTGGTCGTCGCATTCAGGGAGCTGGAGGGTGTATCCGTGGACGAGTAGAGCGAGCTCGATCGTTTCGAGCGCTCGCGCGCCCATTCCCTGGATGGTGTCGAGCTCGGCTCGCGTGAAGCGCACGAGTTGCGGGACGTTTAGCGCCTCCACCGCGCCGGCATCCAGGCGAGCGAGCGGCGCGCGAGCTTCCACCTGGTCGAGCGGGCCCACGAGAGCCAGGAGCTCGGCGTCCGTGAACGGTGCCCAGCGATCGATCATCACCCGAGAACGCCTCCGGAGTCCGGACCCGGCCGAGAATGCGAACATGTGTTCGTGACCGCGCAGGGATCTCCGCTCACCCGTCTACGCCGCGCCCTGGCCGGCGGCGACCTGCTGGCGGCGCGCACAGCGGCGTCTGATCTGCCGCACGTCGGCCTCGACGAGGCGGCGGTGCTGCTCCTCCTGATCGCACGCGAGGATCCCGCGAAGCTCGACGCGGCGGCGGTACGGTTCCTGGGCCGCGCCTGCCTCGAGCGATCATTCGTCACCCTCGACGACGCGCAACTCCTCGCGGCGTGCCTCGCGCAGCTCGAGCAGGCGGATGACGAGGCGCGGGCGAGCTTTGCTGGCGCGCTGGGTCGCCTTCGTCTGACGCGCGCAGCCGCAAGCTTGACGCGTATGTCACAAGGTTCCTAGCACAAGCTGGGCCTCCGCGACCGCGTTCAGGCAGGCATGCGACGGGACTGACGCAGCGCGGTGAGGGGACTGATCGCGAACACGGCTGAACCGCGCCAATCACCGCGAACTGCGGAAACGCCGTGGGACTTGGTTCTTCCACCCCGTGTCAGGCGACGCTGAGGGTAAGCGTCTCCCGGGTCGCGTCGTCGCTGAGGGTCGCGCGCTCGTCGCTGGTGAGAGCTTCGAGCCATTCGTTGAGGGCGTCGCGAACGAGGACGCGTGCTTCCTCGAGTGTCGGCGCGCAGGTGATTACGCCGGGCAGCTCCTCGATCGAGGCGCGCACCCAGCCTTCCTCGTCGGGCTCATAGACGACGTGCAGTTCCATGCCTACAGCGTACTGCGCGGAATGGCGAGGCGGGATACTGCATCGAGATGACGTGCCGAACTCGTCCGCGAGCATCTGCGCGGTCATGAGGTGGACGCGGCGGCGGTCGGCGCCTCTGCCTTCCAACGGCTGCTCGACGCGGATCACGCACTCGGCTTGCTCGAGATCGCAGCCACGCACGCGCGCAACCATTTCCGCGACCTTGTCTCGAACGATGACCTCGCAGAGAACGCCGAGATGATCACGAACATCACGGTGACGCTCGGCGAGTGCGTGAAGTTCGCCGAGGCGCTGCATGCCGACTTCGCGGCGTTTGACTCGAGGCTTCGGGATGCCGGCGGAGCGTGAGTGCAGGCGCCGGGGGAGGTCGCAGCGGGATCGGCGTGGCTAGGGCTGGAACGTCTCGTGGACGGGGAACTCCTTCATATCCGGTGGCCCCTGCATACCGATGTCCGATACTGCGATTGCTTCCTGGATACGAGGCTGGAACGCATCGAAGTCCTGACGCGACTCCCAGAAGCTGATCACCCCCCAGCCGCCCTCGATGGGGCCCGACGCACGGAAGACCAGGCCTTTCGGCGGATTACCCCCTAGGTCGATCTGCCTGTCCGCCTTCTCGAACTGCTCCTGGGTAACGCCCGGGAGCTTGACGCGCATTCCCACGGTCATGATCGAACTCCTTGCTGCTGGTGGTGGACGTTCGACTCTACGCCGATCGCCTGGTTGCCGCTAGCAGGGTTCCGATCTCCGCGAAACGGCGTCCGCCGTTCGTGCGTTGGCGATCCCGTTGTATGGCTAGGCTCGCGCCGAGGCGTGCGCGGCATCGTGTGCGGCAACGACGTGCCCATGCCTTGAGGTCGCGGCGCAGCTCGCGCAACGCTCTCGCTGTGTCCGGATCCTCGCTGCGGCTGATCGGCTGGCGCTCCGCGCGCATCTCCGCGTCCACCGCTTGCCGGTTGCCCTGCCGCTTGCACGCCTTGTCGCGCTCGTTCTGCCGGCCGTCCTTCATCCCTTCCGCGAAGATCACCATGCGGATGAGGTAGCAGAGGGTATAGCCGTCGTCGAGCTCGTCCTCCTCGATCACGTCGATCTTCTCCACGGCTCTGTCTTCGTGGTAGCGGT
>JALYLC010000177.1 GCA_030774435.1 Actinomycetota bacterium | reverse complement strand
GGCGCGGAGAGTGCTGCTGACGGGCCTGCGCCTTCGCGCCGCGCGCTCGCCCGGCTACCGCGAGGCCGCGCGCTGGCTGGCCTCCCGGCCCGTCGCGAAGCTGCTCGCCGAGAGCCGGCCGCAGGGCGCGGGCTCGGAGTAGGCGACCGGCTACCCTGGCCCGGTGCTCGTGCTGAAAGTGATCTTCTGGGCGTCGCTCGCCGCCCTGCTGTGGACGCACCTGCTGTACCCGGTGTTCGTCGCCGCACTCGCCCGCCTCCGCCCGCGCCCGGCGCACTCGGATGAGAGCTTCCGGCCGCGCGTCGCGCTCGTGATCGCCGCCTACAACGAGGACGACGTGATCGCGGCCAAGCTCGAGAACGCGCTCGCGCTCGATTATCCGCGCGAGCTGCTGCGCATCGTGGTCGCCTCGGATGCCTCGAGCGACGAAACGGACGAGATCGTGCAGGGCTTCGCCGAGCGGGGCGTCGAGCTCGTGCGCGCGCCGCGCGGCGGCAAGGTCAACGCCCAGAACACCGCCGTGCGCACGCTCTCAGACGTGGACGTCGTGGCCTTCTCGGACGCCAACTGCCAGTGGCGCCCCGACGCCCTCGGGCACCTGGTCGCGCCGCTCGCCGACGAGCGGGTCGCCTACGTCTGCGGACGGCTGCAGCTGCGCTCGCCCGAGGGCACGAACCAGGAGGGCGCCTACTGGCGCTACGAGATCTGGCTGCGGGCGCGGGAGTCGCTCGTGCATTCCGTGACCGGCGGCAACGGTTCGATCTACGCGGTGCGGCGCGAGCGCTACGAGGAGGTCGACCCGCGCTTCGGCCACGACCTCTCGTTCCCGTACCTGATGGTCAAGCGGGGCTTCCGCGCTGTCTACGCGCCGCGCGCCGTCGCGCTCGAGAAGATGACGACCGATCTCTCGGACGAGTTCCGGCGCAAGGTGCGCATGTTCGGGCACTGCTGGGTGCTCGTCCTGCACGGGCGCATGTTCGGCCTGCGCGCGCTCGGTCCGCTTTATTGGGTCGAGATGGTCTCGCACCGCCTCCTGCGCTACGCCAGCGGGCTGCTGCACCTCGCCCTGCTCGCGACGTCGCTCATACTGGCGTTCACGGCGGGCGGCGTGTACGCCGTCGTGCTCGCGCTGCACGCCGCCTTCGCGCTCTGCGTGCTGGCGTCGCTGGCATTGCACGGGCGCGTGCGGGTGTTCGCGCTGGCCGAGTACTACCTGCTGATCACGCTGGCCACGCTGCTCGCGCTCGGGGACGTCCTCCGCGGTGTCCCGGCCGTCTGGGAGCGGGCGGAGGGCACGCGGTGAACCCGGAGTCCGAGCGCATCAAGCGGGCGATCGACATCGTGGGCGGTGCCGTGGGCGTCGTGGTGGCAGCGCCGGTGCTGGCCCTGGCCGCACTCGCGATCAAGCTGGAGGACGGCGGCCCGGTCCTGTTCCGCCAGATGCGGCTCGGGCGCGGCGCGCGGCCCTTCGAGATCCACAAGCTGCGCACGATGACCGTCGACGCGGAGAAGCACCGCAGCGACGGCGTCGTCGAGGCCGGGGACCCGCGCATCACGCGTGTCGGCAAGCTGCTGCGGCGCACTGCGGTGGACGAGCTGCCCCAGTTCTGGCACGTCCTGCGCGGCGACATGAGCCTCGTGGGGCCACGGCCTGTGCCGCTGCCCCACCTCGAGCGCTACGACGAGCGCCAGCGCAAGCGCCTGGAGGTACGCCCCGGCCTGACTGGCTGGGCACAGGTGCACGGACGCGCCTCGCTGCCGTGGCCCGCGCGCATCGAGCTCGACGTCTGGTACGTCGAGCATCAGTCGCTCGAGCTCGACGCGCGCATCCTCGCCAAGACCGCCGGCGTGCTGCTGCGCCGGGATGTCGCCTACCGCGGGGAGGTCGGAGGGTGGCGGTGACCGGGGACCCCGAGCTGACGGTCGTGGTGCCCGCCTTCAACGAGGCCGACACGATTGCGCTCGTGGTCGAGCGCGTGCAGGCGCTGCCCTACGAGCTCCAGATCATCGTCGTCGACGACTGCTCGCAGGACGGCACCGCCGCGGTCGTCGAGGGGCTGGGCGATGCCGTGGAGCTGATCCGGCACGACCGCAACCAGGGGAAGGGCGCCGCGCTGCGCTCGGGCTTCGCGAAGGCCCGTGGCCGAATCATCGTGATCCAGGATGCCGACCTCGAGTACGACCCGGTCGACATCCCCGAGCTCGTGGCGCCGATCCGCGCGGGCGTGGCCGATGCGGTGTTCGGATCGCGGCTGATCGGCGGCCGCCCGCAGCGCGCCCACCTGTTCTGGCACAAGGTCGGCAACCGCGCGCTCTCGCTGCTGACCAACGTGCTCTACAACACGACGCTCTCTGACATGGAGACGGGCTACAAGGCCTTCACGATCGAAGTGCTGCGCGCGATCGAGCCGCTCTACGAATCGGACTTCCGCATCGAGCCCGAGCTGACGGCCAAGATCTGCCGCGGGAACTTCCGCATCTACGAGGTGCCGATCGCCTATTACGGCCGTTCCTACGACGAGGGCAAGAAGATCACCTGGCGTGACGGCTTCCCAGCGGTCTATGCGCTCGTCAAGTACCGCTTCCGGGACAGGTAGGCGCGTGCGGCGCGCGCTCGCGGCGGTCGCAGGCATCGCGGTCTCGGTCGTCTTCGGCTGGCTGGCGATCCGAGGGCTCAACTTCCACGAGGTGCGCAGCGCGATCGGGCGCGCCAGCCCGGCCTGGATCCTCGCGGCGGTCGCCGTCTCGGTGATCGGCGTCGCGATGCGCTCGGAGCGCTGGCGATCGCTCTTCCCGCGCGACTCGCGGCCGCACGCGGTGCCCACGTTCTGGGCCTCCCAGGTCGGCCTGCTGGCAAACAACGTGCTGCCCGTGCGCGCCGGCGAGCTCGTGCGCGTGCTGGCCCTCTGCCGCGAGTCGGGCCTCCGCCGCACGGCGGTGCTCGCCACCGTCGGCGTGGAGCGCGTCTTCGACCTGGCGGTGATCGCGCTGCTGCAGCTGGCGATCGCCTCGCAGCTGCCGCAGGCGGATGTCACGCGGCGCTTCACGCTCCTGGCCGTCGCGATCCTGGTCATCTCGGCGCTGCTTGTGGTCGTGCTCGCGATCGCGCCGGCGCGCCGCGTGGCCGGCGGGCTGCTCGTGCGCCTGCCGGTGCTGCGTACGCGCGGGAGCGTGCTGATCGACTCGCTGCGCACCGGTCTCGCCGCCCTGCGCGAGCGCGAGCTGGCAGCCGTGGCGCTGCTCTGGACGCTCGGCTCTTGGCTCGTGCTGTCCTTCGCGGCCTGGTGCGTGCTGCAGGCCTTCGACCTGCACCTGCCCTGGCACGCGGCCGTGTTCCTGCTCGTCGCGGTCACGTTCGCGCAGGCGGTGCCGGCGAGCGCGGGCTCGGTGGGCGTGTTCGAGCTGGCCGCGCGCTCGGCGCTGGTGGCCTACGGCGTGCCGCCCGCGGTCGCGCTCTCGGCCGGCCTGGTGGTGCATGCGGTGAGCGCGCTGCCGTTCATCGCGCTGGGCGCCGTGGGCATGGCACGGCTCGGGGTCTCCCGTGCGGAGCTCGCCCATGCCGAGAGCGGCGCCTGACACCTTAGCTTAGAGCGCATTTCTAAACGGAAGTTCCCCGCAGTAAGGCGGCGCTGAGGGGGCGAGATCGTTGTCGTTGCGGGGATTTCGGCTTTGTGGTTTGTGCATAGCGTCGTCAGTAATACTGTGGGTGGTCTGTCCGATCATCGTTGTAGAGTTCCACTATGTCGCGCAGGCCACGGCCAACTGGGGCGGTTCACGTTGTCACCAATAGGCGGCAGGGCAAAGGCCGTGAGTACGTCAGTCATCTGCTGCGCCGCTCCTATCGCGAGGACGGCAAGGTCAAGAACGAGACGGTCGGCAACATCTCGCATCTGCCCGAGGAGCTGGTCGAGCTGGTGCGGGCGGGGCTGCGTGGCGAGCCGGTGGGGCTGCTCGCTGAGGGCTTTGCGATCGAGCGCTCGTTGCCCGCTGGTCATGTGCTGGCGGCGTTGACGATGGCACGCCGGCTCGAGCTCGCGCGCCTGCTCGACCGGCAGCGCTCGCGGGAGTGCGACCTGGTGCTGGCGATGATCTGCCAGCGTGTGATCGCACCGGCGTCGAAGCTGGCGACAGCGCGGGCGCTGCCCCTGTCCACGCTTGCGGACGAGCTCGCGGTCGCGGGTGCCGATGAGGATCA
>JALYLC010000176.1 GCA_030774435.1 Actinomycetota bacterium | reverse complement strand
CGTCTTCCGTCACAACCGACGCCGCACGCCGCTGGCCGGCTTCCAGACCCTGCTCGGCCTCAGCACAGCCCACGAACCCACCACCTACCGCCAGATCATCCAAACGGAACCAACCGGATAGTCACGTGCTCGCCTATGGCGAGGAGACCGGCGAGGCGCTGGCCGGCGAGCTGCGGCCGGGCAACGCGGGCGCGAACACCGCCGCCGACCAGATCGCGGTGGCCGCGCAAGCGCTCGAGCAGATCCCCGCCGAGCACATCGAGAGCATCGAGCTGCTGCTCAGAGTCGACAGCGCCAGCGCCAGCCACGAGCTGCTGGAGTGGTGCCGCGAAGCCCGGATCTGCTTCTCGGTCGGCTATGACCTCACCCAGACCGTCAGAGCGGCAATCCTGCAGATCCCCGATGGCGCCTGGGTTTCGGCGGTCGATCAGGACGGCAGCGAGCGGCCCAACGGGCAGGTCCGCGAGATCACCGAACTGCTCGACCTGACCAGCTGACCCACGAGGTCGCGGGTGCGTTCCTGCATCGCCTTGACCAGCTCGCGGGCGGATCCGGGGGGCGGTGGCGCGGTTGTCGGCTGGCTGGCCATCGTGCTGCTCACAGGTTAGGGACGTTGGTGAGGGCGGTCGAGTCGGTCGGCGAGAGCGTCGACGATCGCGACGAGATCATCGAACTGTTCTTGCAACTTGGCAACGGCGGCAGCCGTGTCATCGGCCGCGTCGGCTTCGTAGCGCAGACCACTCGTCGAAAGCTCGATTGGCAGCCGGCCGCGAGCCACCTGGACGAGGATGCTGACCGTCGCGACCGTGACAGCTAGCAGCGCGAGCGCGCGCTCAGCGTGAAGCAGGACCGGCGAGCCGAGCGCGACGCCGGGGAGGTGGCGGGGGCTCCCCTCGATCACGGTCACCGCGACGCAGGCGATCACCACGAGCGTGGCCCCGGTAAGGGCTCGGCGTGTCACGCGCGAACCTCGCGCACAGGTGCACGCTGCGCGTGGCGTGCCGGGCGCAGCCACGTGCGGACCGCACCGGTGAGGCGGCTTCGAAGCGCGGATGGCCGCCATGCGGCCCGCGCGGCGCGGTCGGCGGCCCGCCGCGCCCGCCATTCGCGGATCGTCATCCCGGCCGGGATGTCGGTGTGGACGTAGACGAAGTCGCACGAGACCGGCTCGTCGGTCATCACGCGGCCTCGAGCGCGAAGAGGCGGCGCAGCTCGCTGCGCAGCCTGAGGAAGTCCTCGCCGCGCGCGCTGTAGCCGTAGAGGGGTGCGGCGAGGTCGTAGATCGTGCCGCCGTGTCGGCAGCGGCCGAAGCAGTACCAGCCGCGCTCGGCCGTCTCGTAGACATGCAGGCTTGCATGCCGGTCCTCATGGAACGGGCATGACACCTTGCGGTGTCGCGGGACCTCGACGCCGAGCAGTCGCCGCACGTAGACGTCAGGTGCGATCGCCAGCAACGGGTCATCGCCCCGATCCTCCGCCGGCAGGACCGTCGCGCGCGCTGGCGCCGGCGGGTCAGGCAGCGATCCGACGACGTCGACCGCGTTGACGCGCGCGTCGGGGTCGAGGCGGATGGCCTCGACCGGTGTCGGCGGCGCGTGCTTGTACGACATGGTCGAGGGGACGCGGAGGATCCGGGCGGCATCGGCCGACGCAGGGTCGGCTCCGAGCGCGTGCGCGAGGCGACGGTTCGCGCGCTCGATCTCGTCGGCGGCGAGTGGCTCGATGAGCGGCCAGTAGGCGTGGCAATTGCGGCCAGTGCCAGACGCGATCACGATCGACGGCTGCGGCTCGAACTCCCGCGGCGCGGCGACGGCGTCGTCGCCATCGCAGTCGACCCACAGAACGAAGGCACGCTTGACGGCGTCGCGCCCTCCGTGCCGGCGGGTGCGCGGCGCGCAACCGATGTAGACGTCGGTGCGGCGGCCGAGCGCGACCGCCCGCGTCCCAGCGTCGCCGCCGCCGCGTCGGCGGTCATCGCCTACGTACCCTCGATCGCCGATCTGCGCATGCCGCTCGCTCTGGTGGTGCTGGTCGCCGTGGGCGGTCTGACGTGGTTCGGGCACCTCGGTCGCGCCGTGTTTGCCGTCCGTGCCGCCGTGACACCAGCGGGCTCTGACGGCGCTCGAGCAGCGACGGGCCGGGCGACAGCGGCGGTATCGTCCGCCGCGGTGAGCCGGGAAGCCTGGTCGGCACAAGACCGACCCCTGGAGGCTTCCGTGCACACCGACACCGACCACGCCCACGACTCGCCTGAGCGCCGCGGGCGGGCACGCCGGCTTCTCTTCAGCCGTCCCGTGCTGCTGTTGGCGTTCGCCTTCGCGGTGATGGCCGATCCGGTCTCCTCCGTCGCCTACGCGATCGAGGCGGCGCTACGCGCCCTGCACGGCGACCTCGCCCTGCTGGACGCGATCGGCGGCGCGGGCAGCTTCTCCGTGCGTGCGACGATCCGCTCGACGCGCGATCGGCATGCTGCTGTCCTCGCCGAGGGCGGGCATCCGTCGATCGCGGCGCAGGCGCGCCGGGCCCAGTCGAACTGCCCGTCAGCCGCGGCGCATGAGCCGGCCGACGGCGGCCATCATCTCTTCGGTCTTGGCGTCGCGATCGTGGTCGGTGTCTGCGCCCATGACGCAGTGGTGGGCGTGGCCGTCGAGCAATCCGAGGGCGACCTTGTCCAGCGCGGCCTGGATGGCGGAGATCTGGGTCAGGACGTCGATGCAGTAGCGGTCGTCGGCGACCATCCCCTGCACGCCGCGCACCTGTCCTTCGATACGGCGTAGCCGGTTGACCAGCTGGTCCTTCGACGCGGTGTAGCCGCGCACCGGCGTCTCACGGTCAGGACTCATTG
>JALYLC010000175.1 GCA_030774435.1 Actinomycetota bacterium | reverse complement strand
GTCTACATCCCCGACTCCGCCGATCGAGTGCTCTGCCCGCGGCCGGCGACCGACGCGCAGCTCAAGCGCGGCCCTGCCGAGGGCTGCGTGGTGGCGGTGTGCCGGCGCTCGGTGCACATGGGCCAGTTGTGCCGCGGTCACCATGCGCGCTGGAAGCGCGCCGGCCGCCCACCACTCGATGGGTTCATCGCCGCGGTCGGTGCGGTGAACACGCGCCACGTTGTGTGCGCCCTGCCCGGCTGCGAGTTCCCCGTCGCGGCGCGCAGCGGCCTGTGCGACAGCCACCAGCACCAATACCTCGGCGTGCGTCGCTACGACCCGACTGTCGATCCCTTGGGGTACATCGCGCGGGTGGTTGCGCGCAGGGGCGGGCGCGGCCCGCGGTTTGATTGCCGCGGCCTGGGCAGGGTGCTCGCGCTGGAGCTGCAGTTCGTGCTGCAGACCCGTCACGACGCGCGCGGCGCGGTGCTCACGCCCAGGACGTTTGCGACCGTGGCGCGCTGGGCCCGCGACGCGGAGGTCACCTCGCTGCTCGACCACAGCGACGGGTGGTGGAAGGCATCTTCGGCGGGGTTGCGCCGCCAGGATCAGGGGCACGCGCTGGGCTTTGTGCGCTACGCCCGCGACCGGCTACAGCGTCTCGGGGAGGAGACCAGCGACATCGAGCTGTGGGATTGGGATGTCTGGCCCGTCGACCGGCTCGATCCGGACGGGCGCTGGGCACATCAGCCCGTCAGGCGTATCTACTTCTCCGACATCGAGCCCGGTTGGCTTCTGGCGCTTGCCAAGCGCTGGGCGCGCTGGCGGCTCGGGGCGGCGACGAAATCACCGGCGGGCGTTGAGCGCACGACCAGCGCGCTGCGGCGGTTCATGCGGTGGGCGTGCGCCGCGGGTCTCCTGCCGGCCGCGCCGGGGGCGCTGACCCGCGAACTGCTCGAGCAGTTCCTCGCCGACTTGCGCCGGGCGCCAGGGATCGGCGAGGCGCAGCGACGGTCGGTGATCATCGACCTGAAGGTCTTCCTCGACGACGTCCGGATGCTGCACTGGGAGCCCGGGCTGCCGGTGACGGCCGTCTATCACCGTGGCGAGTTGCCGAGGGCCCCGGCGGCGATTCCGCGCTACATCGAGGAGTTCGTGATGGGCCAGCTCGAGACCGACGAGGCGCTCGCCAAGCTTCCCGACCAGGGCTCCCGGACGCTCGTGCGGCTGCTGATCGAGACCGGGCTCAGGTCGGTCGACGCGCTGCGGCTGCCGTTCGATCCGGTCAGCAGCGACCAGGCCGGCGCGCCCTACCTGCGCTTCTACAACCACAAGGCCTCGCGCGACGCGATCATCCCGATCTCCGACCGCCTGCAAGTGGCGATCCGCGACCAGCAGGCGTGGCTGCGCGAACGCTGGCCGACCGCGACGCCGCCGTGGCTGTTCCCGCGGCCGTGGCGAAACGCCGACGGGATCTACCCGCTCGGCGGCTCGACGCTCAACCGGCGCCTGAAGCGCTGGCTCGCCGACCTCGATGTCCGCGACGCCCAGGGTGAGCCCGTGAAGGTGACCTCGCACCGCTTCCGGCACACGCTCGGCACGCGGATGATCAACAACGAGGTGTCCCAGCCGACGGTGCAGCGACTGCTAGATCACAGCTCGCCGGCGATGACCGCCCGCTACGCCCACATCAAGGACCAGACGCTGCGCCGTGAGTGGGAGCGCTACCAGCAGCGCATCAACGTCCGCGGCGAGACGATCTCCCTCGATCCCGACGGGCCGCACTCCGACGCCGCATGGGCGTTGGAGAACCTCGCCCGAGCCAAGCAGACCCTCCCGAACGGCTACTGCGGGCTGCCGCTGCAGCAGCGCTGCCCGCACCCCAACGCGTGCCTGACCTGCGACAACTTCCTGACGACCGTCGAGTTCTTGCCGTTGCATCGCGACCAGCTCGGGCGGACCGAGCAGTTGCTCGCCGCCGCCGAGCACAACGGGAACACGCGTGTGGTCGAGATGAACGAGCCGGTCAAGGTCAATCTGCTGGCGATCATCGAAGGCCTCGAGACGCTTGACCCCGACGGCGAGCGCGATGTCGCCTGAGCCGCTCCGTCAGGCTGCCGAGCGACGCAGCGGCGAGGCCGTCGCGCGCGGCTGGGCGGCGGTCGCCGAGCTCGCCCGTCGCGGTGGGCAGGTCAGCTTCCAGGCGGTCGCGCGCGAAGCCGGCGTCTCGCGCCAGTGGCTCTACACACACCCCGAGCTACGCGCCGAGATCGAACGCGTCCGCGCCGCACACCCCGGGCAGAGCGGCCCGCGCGCGCCGCAGGCGCAGCGCTCCAGCGACGCGTCGCTGCGCCAGCGCGTCGAGAGCCTGCTCGACGAGAACCGCCGCCTGCGCAAGGAGGTCGGCGAGCTGCGCGACGAGCTCGCGCTCGCCTACGGCCGCCAGCGCGAGACGCGCGGCAGCGCCGATCAGTCAGGCTGACCTCGCACGCAAGCATGCGCACGGCGAAGCTGCCTATCGACCGTCCGCACGCTATCGCCGGTCACTACGGCTGTCTCCGCATATGACAGCCCAGCGAGCTGCAACGCGAACAGCCGTCGCTGACGCGACGGAAGGTCGGCGACGCGCTCGAGCGCCAAGCGTGCTTCGAGCTGCCGATCAACGCACGCGCGAGGATCGGCGATGAGCCCGGGCCCGCGGCCCGCGCCGTCACCGGACCCCAGGCCCTTGTCATGCAGACGCGCCAGCGTGCCGAACGGCGACACGAATACCTTCGTAACCCGACTCAGCCGCTCGAGCTGGGTCGAGATGTAGAACGCCTCCTCAAAGGCCGGCACGACCACGTCGATCTCGTGCTCCCGGGCGATCCGCTCCAGCTCAGCGAGAAAGCCCGCCGTGTCGCTGCGCGGCGACGGATACACGAAATGGCCCGCGAGGTACTTCGAGTGGTTCCCCGGCGACAACAAATGATCATCGGCGGCGTAGATCTCACGGCCCCCGCCGGCGAGCTTTCGCACCAAGCCAAGCGCGAACGGCATCCGCGAGCTAGTGACAAGAACCCTCAACGCTTTCGCTTGCTAGCGGCGTCGCCGCCGGCCACGAGACCGGCCCCACAGCCATCTCAGGGTCAGAAAGTCAATGATTCGCTTGATCATGCTGTCCTCCAGTCTGTGCTGACGGTGAGTGTGAGGCCGTGGCTTTCGCCCGCGGGTCCGCCGAACTCCTCGCCACGCGTACCACCCCTTTGTTCGCGCTTGCCACAGATCCCGCATGGGCCGTCGCCAGCGGTAACCTCATGTGATCGGGTTCCTCGACTGGGCATCTAGGCCTGCCAGCCTTGTGTGGTAGCGGCCAGGATGATCGCGCCCTGGGGAGGGCATTTCGTGGCAATGGTGCCGCCCCCGCGCCAGTCCGCAATCGTGGCCGCTATCACGAGTACGCGACTGATAGCCGTGAGTGCTCCGTCGATAAGGTCGATCTGAGCCGAGAGGCGCGGAAGTTGTCCTTGGCCTGGCGGTCACACCAAACAAATACCCTCCGATACCGCTAGTAGGGGACGAGCGCTGACACCGGCCAAGATCGAAATCCCCGGCGAAGCCGCTCCGCGCCGAAGTCGCTGTGAGGTTAGCCGCATCGCTATCACGGCACCCTTGGGTGTCCAGCCTGCTGTCATACGGCGAGACGCGAGACGGTACGGCCGGCTGGAGCGCCCCTCGCCGAGGAGTCCGGTGCTCGGTCCGGGGTCTCCAGCCGTGCCGTGTATCGGAGTGCGGGTGGGGCAGGTACCTTAGAGCGAGACTCACTCCCGGTAGCCGCGACCCCCGGTTCCGTAGTAGCCACCAAGCTCGTCGCGATACCCCTGCTCCTGGTCACGGCCTTCGTCGAACTCGGGAGCGTTCTTGATCTCTTCCTTGGTCCGGTTGACGTGAACTACTTCGCTCTCGCTGTTAATCCGGGCGACCACACCGGCGGGCAGCATGACCTTCTTGCCGAAGATCCATGGCCCGGTATCAACGATCAACCAGCTCGCGGCCGCCTCGTTGTTGGCCTTGTCAACCTTACCAATACCTCCATCTAGTGCCTCGATCGCGTACCCGGTCAAATCCCGACCACCGGCAGCCTCATCGGGATACCCCCACATATCTACGGTACTCACCAACCATCACCTCCCTTTCACTCACTTGTAACTGACAGATTCAATAGCGGCGCGCACGTAGCCAGCATCCTCGATGTTGTTGACCAGCTGCCAAACCGCGGCGCTCACGCATGGCGATGATGGTCTGGCGCTGAGCCGCCCGTGCAAAGGAGCGAGCGCGCGCAACTTAGCACCCTGCGAACGTCTCCCAAGCATCCTTGGTAGGCACGAATACGTCCGTGGTCGTACAAAGCCCGCGCAGCGTCGAGCTAGTAGTCAAAGGCTTTCGGGATCATCCGTCCCATCCCCGGTGACCGATGTCAGCATCGGCGCGTACACGGTTGCCACCGCGATGTTCATCCTCGGTGCGCTAGGACATCGAGCGAACACAGATGGAACCCGACGCTCTGCTAGCCCTCTCCGGGGCCTGATCTTCGCCGCGCCGGCCTGCGGAGCGCGCGGAATGGAGCTTTTGAAGGCGGAAGGTGATCGAGGTGCAGGGAAACGTCTCTGCGCTCCGGGGGCAGCTGCTCGAGCCGGATCGCCGCCGTCGTCCGCCGGCACGACGGCCTCGCAGGCCGCGGCCCCGTCCCGGCGAGGGCGTTGTCCGGAGACCGAGCGCCAGGCTGTCCTGCGCGAGCTGCACGCGGAGCGGTTCGTGGACAGCTCGCCGGCGCAGGGTCCGCGACGGTGCTTGACGAGGGTCGCTACCTGGCCTCGGTGGTGGGCTGGCCGTCTCCTCGTGTCGGCGTCCACGGCGGTCAGGTCATCGCTGCGACCAAGCGATGGTGGCGCAGCTCGGGCGGCGGAGACCCGTGAAGCGTCCAGGTGCCGTCTTCGCGCCGGCTGACCGTGCCCGCGCGAACCAGGTCGCCCATCGCGATGGTCACGGACGGGCGGTGCGCCCCGACCAGGTCGGCCAACCGCTGATGAGTCAACGGCAATCGCACACCTACGCCCTCCGGTCGAACACGTCCCCAGCGCTCAGCCAGGTGCCAGAGGGTCAGCAGCAGCCGATCATCGACGCGCGGGTGATGGGCGATCGCCAAGGCAACCGCCAGCGAGTGCGCGCGCCGGGTGGCGCGGCTGAAGAGCTCCACGCCGAGTTGTGGCCAAGGCGTCATGCGTGTCACCAGACCCTGGTCGAGCACGGCCAGACGCGTCGGCTCGAGCACCACCCAGCCCACCTCGGCCTGGACGTGGGAGCCGTCAGCGTCCCAACGCCAGGGGCGCATGACATCGCCAGCACCCAGCAGCTCGACGCACCGGCGCCCGAGTACATCGACCTCCCGCGTGAGCAGCCCGTCGATGATCAGGAAGCCGTGATGATGCGTGTCGGGCTCGATCGCGCGCGTGACGTCCCAATCGCCCGGGGAGAGACGGCGTACGCGGGTCAGCGCCTCGCGGCGCGCGCGCTCGCGCTGCGATTCGTCCAGCAGCTCGGCAAGGCCGGGGTCTGCATCAACAATGCTGATCAGATCCGTTACCGAGCCCACGTGCGCTCAGCGGCTCAGGAGAATGATCACGAGGACGAGAAGCACGACTATCAGGCCCGTCCCGAACAGCCGCCAGCGACCTCTCCAGAACTCGGGCTTCGCACGATCGCGGGAGTAGCGGCCCTCTGGTGGCCCGCCGACCCAGTCCTCTACGCCGTCAAAGCCAGCCACGTCAGAGACATTACTCTCAATCGGCGCGTCGGCTACCCTCACCGGACCCCGCCGGGGGCAGCTCGGGAATCAGCTGGTGGTGCTCCAACCGCTGGGGGCGACTAGCTACGTCGTGGGGAGCGACACCGTAACCTTGGACAGCTGGAGGGTGACCGTTCCGTTGCTCGCTCGGTGGTAGAGACTCCGGCACGCGCAGACCCACGTGACACGCTCGCTCTCCGCGCGGCAGGCGGTAGTGCGCGCGACCGGCCGTTTGCTGCATCTCGTCTCTGAGCAAGCGCCGGTCAGCGCCGGCGACGCGGACGGTCGCTTCCGCTTCGAAATCGAGGAGCGGTGGCGCCACCGCCCCTCGAGCTCG
>JALYLC010000174.1 GCA_030774435.1 Actinomycetota bacterium | reverse complement strand
CTCGTCAGGATCGCCGGAGTGTATCCGGCGCCAGAGCGGGCGTACCCAGGCATTCGGGAGAGGCCCCCCAGGCACGAAGAGGGACGCCGCGACGATCATGTGGGCGAAGGAGAGAAAGCCGCCGAACGCGTAGCCGATGATCGCGATCGCGTATCTCCGCCCCGCCCGCACGCGAAGGCGAAGCCCAGGATACCCAGAGCGAGCAGGACACCCTGGATGCGCAGGACTCCCCATGAACCGGGGTATGAGGTTGAACGGCTCCTGGGTAAAGCGGGGGAGTGCTTGTCCGCGCAGTTACGGAGCGGCCGCCGGCGTGTTCGCCCGCACGACTGCCCAAGTAGCCGGAGTTTGGTCGTTGACGTCGTGGCTGTCAGGGCTGACCTCCCGGCCGAGGTTCCAGAAGGCGACACCGGCCGCCGGTGTCCAGCCGGAGAGTGCAGTGGAGCCACCTTGGCGTTGGATGTCGTAGACGAGCTGGTACCAGCTACCACGGTCTGCTTCCGTGTAGGTCGTCGGAGGCGAGGTGCTGTAGTCGACGGGCGCCTGGAGGAAGCCGAACTCCTCGGTCATCCAGGGCTTGCCGATCTGGGCGCAGTAGGCCTGGACCTTCGGTGACCGGTAGTCCGTGGCCGCGGTGGGTGGGAAGGCGTGCCAGTAGCTATGGATCGACGGAGCGTCGTTGTCTTGCAACGCGTAGATCGCTTTCCAGTCGATTCCGGAGCCGTCTGGCGAGCCTCCAGGTCCCGACGGATTCCCGTAAACCTCAGACCAGTCGATGTGCAGCAGGCCGCCGGAGCTGAGCAGGTGGTTCCGGTCATACTGCTTCCACTGCGCGAAGACGCGCTTATAGAAGCTCGTGAGTTCGTCTGTTGTCGGTTTCAGCGGCTCCCCGCTGTTGGGTGGGTTAGGCTCGCCGGCAAAACTCACGATCGCGATCGTCGGATCGTTGCGGTAAGGGATTCCGTTGACGGTATTAACCCGTCGAGCCGCAAATCGGATGAACGCTGACCAGTCCTGACTGTAGGGGGTGGTCGTCCCGCCGTGGTTGAGGGTGTAGTTCTGCAAGTGGTTGCGATAGCACGAGAGATCGAGATTCGCCTTCAGACCGGCGGTTCGCATGGCTGCGAGGATCGTGTCCAGGCGGATCCAGCTCGCTCCTTCGTATGGCGCGTCCGCCGTCAGGCCGCGCTCGTCGAACCACTCAACGAGCCGGATCGAATTGAGCTTGGCCTGTAGGGCGAGCTGAATGGTCCCGCCAATCGTGCCTTGGGCGCCAGGGTTCAGCGTCCCGTAGCACGAGCCGCCATACAATTGCCACGGCATGCCATTCAGGTAGAAGCGCGTCCCGTAACGAGTCACAAACCGCGACTTCGCTGCTGCAGCTTCCGAAACCGCGCCCCCCGGCAGGGAGGCGGCGGCTACGAGCCAGCCCGCACTCACCAGGAGTCTCCCGCGCGTGAACCGAGCTTCGGAGTCGAGGAACCCGCGTGCGAACTCCTCTTGTTCCGCCATCGGACGCACCTCTCTTCCGACCCTCCAACCGCGGCCGAGTGTGACACCGCTCCCGGCCGGATGCAAGCTGCGCCGCCGTCTGAACGAGGCGCCCGCAGGCAGGCCGCAACGCAACAACACGGGCGTGCGGCGAATATCGGATAGGAGCTCGCCTCGGCTTTATCCCGAGGCTATGCAGGAGTCGCTCCAACACCTCGTCGCGGCGACCGCAGGGATGACCTGGCCCTCGAATCACGGCTGGCCCACGCCGGCCGAGCTCATCGCGTGCACAAGCGACAGCACTTTCGCGCCCGCGCGGGAGGCGCCCGGGCGCTCCCCAAGCCGTACCGCTTCGTCGATCAACCGCTCCAGCCCAAGCCGCACAGCGAGCGTCGCGGCGAGCAGCAACCCCGCGTTTCCCACCATCCGCGGGTCGTCAAAACGCGGCTCGATCCGGTCCAGCTGGCGTCCGCTCTGCCCTCTAGCATCCGTCACCATCCGGGTGACCTCCTGAGCGCAGGACCCGCGGCTGCCACGAACAGCCCGTCTTGCCTGCTCAGGAGGTCATTCTGGTAAACCCACCGGACGCCCACCCAGCCCAAAACGGTGGATCGAGGCTTAGACTTAGGCGCCTTGCATCGCCTGCATGTTCCTCATGATCGCTGCATCGACCGCCGCCAGCTCCTCGCGGGGGCTGAACTGAACGTATTCGGTGGCGGCGGCGGCCAGCTGGGTATGGCCAGGGGCAACGTAGAACGCATCGCCGGCCTCGAAGACCTCCTCGTGGTCGGCGAAGCGGAAAGTGACCTTGCCCTCGATGACGTATCCCCAGTGGGCGCACTGGCAGCGGTCGTCGGGCAGTCCTTTGAGCAGAGGCGTCGAGTCGATGTCCTGGCGAAAGACGACGAAATTCGCCGTGTAGCCGTCCATGTCCTCGCTCCACTCGACCACGGGCCGTGGTCGACTGCGGTGGTGCTCTGCTTCGATAGCTTCGGCATCGCTCCATCTCCTTCGGTTGGACTGAGCCCAACCTACGCGCGCGCGCGCCGGCCCTCATGAGGCATTCGCCCCATCTTTCGAAAAAGCAACGAGGGACGCAGACGCGCCCCTCGTCACTGCCCCCCCGATGTCAGAGCGTTCAGCTGACGGTGACGGTCAGCCTGAGGACGTTGTCCTCACCGACGGTCTTGATGCCGGAAATGTAGTCCTCGCCGGCCTTCGTCGTGAACTTGTACACGCCGGGCTTCGTGAACGTCACCCTCGAGCTCGAGCGCATGCGGGGGAGCATCGCGGGCGGGAACGTTCCCTTCAAGCCCATTCCCATGCCGGGGGACAGGCGCGTGATCATGACGGCGGGGCCGCTCGTCTCGATCAGCTTGTGCGGCATCATGTCGTTGTTCGTGACGCTCAAGGAGGCTCCGCGATGGAGCTTGATCGCCTGCGTGGCCTTGTAGGCATCGCCGTTGGCCGACCACGAGTGGCAGCCTTTCACTTGATGGCGGATCACGAGTGTTGCTCCGCTGCCTGCTGCGGACGCACCGCTCACCAGGGCCCCGGCAGAGATCAGCAGGGCGAGCATTGGAATTGTCGACGTGATCTTCATGATTCGCTCCTCAGGTTGTTGTCCCCATTCTCCGGAGAGCCCGAGGCGCGCTCATCGGGCACGACCCTCGATTCGCTTGCGGGTTACTACCGATCCGCCGCCGCCAGGCGGCCGGATCAGTTGCCGGGCGACAGGCCGAGCACCTCGCGCACGACGACCGGCTCGAGCTCGGGCACGACGCGCTCGGCCGCGCGCAGGCGCTCGGCGCTCATGGTTCCGAGCACCGCGATGCAGCGCATGCCGGCGGCCAGTGCAGAGCTGACGCCGACCTCGGTGTCCTCGAAGACGAGCACGTCGGCGGGCGGCAGATCGGGGGCGAGCAGGCGGTGCGCGGCGAGGTAGCCGTCAGGGGCGGGCTTTCCGCGCGCGACGTCCTCGGCGGCCACGATCACGTCGATCGAGCTCGCGATGCCGGCGGCCACGAGCGTGGCCTCGATCTCGCTGCGCGCCGCGCCGGAGCAGATCGCGACCGGGACGTGCTCGGCCGCCAGGCGAACGGCCTCCCGCACCTGCGGTGGGATGGTCGAGCCGTCGGCAGTGCGTGCGCGGTAGCGGCGGTCGCGCTCGGCGATCACGTGCGCAGTCTCCGGATGATCACGACCGAGCCAGGCCCAGACGATCTCGGGGTCGGACATGCCGGCCAGATCGCGCTCGTACGTGGCCGCGTCGAGCGGGTGCCCCTGCTCGCCGAACAGCTCCTGGAAGAGCTCGAGCACGATGTGCTCGTCGTGCGAGACGGTGCCGTTGAAGTCGAGGATCAGAGCCCGCGCAGGGCGCCGATCAATCGTCACGCTGGACGTCCTCGCAGAGGCGCGCGAAGTCGGGGCCGTCGAACTCCGCGACGGCGCGCTCGTACTTCTCCATGCCCCAGCCCCAGAAGTCGAAATCGATCGTCGAGACGCCATCCTGGATCGAGGCCCAGAGCGTCCAGCCGTACTTCGACATCAGGCCCCAGAGGCGCGCGCGGGCGACCTTGTTGACCAGCGGGCGCCCGTAGTAGTGCGCCACCAGCTCGTCGAGTTGCTCCAGCGAGAGATTCGACTCGCTCCAGACGTTGCCGAGCTCGAACATGGGATCGTTGTTGCCGGAGTACTCGTAGTCGATCAGCCGGAAACGGTCGCCCGTCCAGATGAAGTTCTCGGCCAGGAGATCGTTGTTGCAGGGCACGGTGCCGTCCTCCCGCACCGCCATGGCGCTCTCGATCGCGCTCACCTGCGGTGCGAACTCGAGATAGCGCTCGGGCAGGCGCAGCCGCCGGTCCTGCACGATGCGGGCGTAGCGCTCCTGCACGCGGAACATGTTGAAGTCGTCGCGGAAGCGCCGGCAGGCGTGCAGCTCGCGGATCACGGCGGCGACCTCGCGCAGGCGGTCGCCGCGCCGGAGCTGCGCGGCGCTCATCGTCGAGCCCTCGATGAAGTCGAGCACGAGCGCGCCCATCTCGGGCAGATACGCGACGACGCCGGCACCGACGCCCGACTCCGCCGCGGCCACGGAGTTGGCGTACTCGTTCTCGCGGTCGATCGCGAGCAGCCCGGCGTCCTTCGAGGACACGCGCACGACGTAGCTCCGGTCGCCCACCTCGACCTTGTAGTTCGTGTTCGTGAGTCCGCCGGGCAGCTCGGTGACGACGCGGTCGGCGGCGGCGAGTTGCTCGACGCGGGGCAGGATGTCGTCGATCGTCACGTGCTCGTCGCTCACGGGGCCTCCAGGGTGTGCCGGCGGCCAAGGATACGCCCAACGGTACGCTTCGCCGCGTGAAGAGCAGGGCCGGAGCGGTAGTGATCGGCGGCGGGGTCGGCGGCTGCAGCATCGCCTATCACCTCGCCAAGCTCGGCCTGAAGGAAGTCGTACTTGTCGAGCAATTCGACCTGACGTGCGGCTCGACCTGGCACTCGGCCGGCCTGGTGGGCCAGCTGCGCTCGTCCGTGTCGCTCACGCGGATGATGATGTACTCGGTCGAGCTGTATGCGGCGCTTCGCCGCGAGACGGGCAAGGACCCGGGCTGGCACGAGCTCGGCGGCATCCGCCTGGCCTCGTCCCAGGCGCGTCTCGAGGAGATCCAGCGCCAGGCCGGCTGGGCCAAGACGTTCGGCCTGCCGCTCGAGATCATCAGCGCGGCGGAGGCCCAGGAGCGCTTTCCGCTGCTCTCGACCGACGGCGTGCTGGGCGCGGCCTTCCTGCCGCGCGACGGCTATCTCGACCCGAGCCAACTCACGTTCGCGCTGGCCGACGGCGCCCGCCACTACGGTGCCGAGATCAACACGCGCACCCGGGTCACGGCCATCGAGCGCGATGCTCGCGGGCGCGTCTCCCGCGTCGTGACCGACAAGGGCGAGATCGAGACCGAGATCGTCGTCGACGCCGCCGGCATGGCGGCGCCCGACGTGGCGAGTCTGGTCGGCGTCACGGTGCCGATCATCCCGATGGCCCATCAATACCTGATCACGGAGCCGTTCGACCCGCCGCTCGAGCCGCTGCCGACGCTGCGCGATCCCGACAACCTCGTGTACTGGCGAACGGAGGTGGGCGGGCTCGTGATGGGCGGCTACGAGCGCGATCCCGCTCCGTTCGGGCTGGAAGGCATCCCGGAGGGCTTCGAGGCCCAGCTGCTGACCTGGGACTACGAGCGCTTCGAGGAGCTGATGGAGGGCTCCATCCGCCGCGTGCCCGCGATGGAGGACGCCCAGGTCAAGAAGTTCTTCAACGGCCCGGAGGCGTTCACGCCCGACGGCGAGTTCATACTGGGCGAGTCCGAGGTGCCGGGCTTCTGGGTCGCCGCGGGCTTCTGCGCCCACGGCCTCGCGGGCGCCGGCGGCATCGGCAAGGTCATCGCGGAGTGGATCGTCGAGGGCCAGCCGGAGTGGGACCTCTGGCACATGGACATCCGCCGCTTCGGCCGTCAGTACCGCTCCCAGAGCTTCACGCTGGCACGCACGGTCGAGGTCTATTCGACCTACTACGACATCAAGTACCCGGGCGAGGAGCGCCTGGCCGGACGCCCCCTGCGCGTCTCGCCCGCGTACGCGCGCCACACGCGGGACGGCGCCAGCTTCGGCGAGAAGTCCGGCTGGGAGCGCGTCAACTGGTTCGATACGAACATTCCCGGCGGAGACGACGATCTGCGCCCGCGCGGCTGGGCCGGGATGCACTGGTCGCCTGCGATCGAGGCCGAGTGCGTCGCGGCCAGCGAGCGCGCGGTGCTGATCGACCAGTCGTCGTTCGCCAAGCTCGACGTGCACGGGCCCGGTGCCTGCGCGTTCCTCGACCGCATGTGCGCGAACGCCGTCGACCGCCCGCTCGGCTCGGTCCTCTACACACAGCTCCTGAACGCGCGCGGCGGCATCGAGGCCGACGTCACGCTCGTGCGCCTCGCGAGCGACCGCTACCAGTACGTCACGGGCACGGCCTTCGGATCGCACAATCTCGCATGGCTGCGCAAGCACCTGCCCGAGGACGGCTCCGTGTACGTCGACGACATCACGTCGTCGCGCACGTGCTACTGCCTCTGGGGGCCGCGGGCGCGCGACATCCTGCAGGCGCTGACGAAGTCCGAGCTCTCGAACGAGGCCTTTCCGTACATGCAGGCGCGTGAGATCGCCGTCGGGTCGGTGCCGCTGCTCGCCTCGCGCGTGACCTACGTCGGCGAGCTCGGCTGGGAGCTGTATGCGCCGGTGGAGTACGGGCTGGCCCTCTACGACCTGCTCACGCAGGCCGGCGCCGGGCACGGGCTGCGCGTCGGCGGCTACCGGGCGATCGAGTCGATGCGGCTCGAGAAGGGCTACCGCGCGTGGGGCACGGACCTGACGCCGGAGGCGACGCCCGAGGCGGCGGGCCTCGGCTTCGCGGTGCGGCTCGACAAGCCGTCGCCGTTCATCGGCCAGGACGCGCTGCGCGCCGAGCGCGAGGAGGGCGGCCCGCGTGAGCGGCTGGCCTGTCTCGTGCTGGAGGACCCGCGCTCGGTCTGCCTCGGCTCGGAGCCCGTCCGGATTGCAGGCGAGCTCTGCGGGCGCGTCACGTCCGGGGGGTACGGCAGCCGCGTGCGGCGCAGCATCGCGCTCGCCTACGTGCCCGCGGGACGCGCCACCGCCGGCACGCGGGCCGAGATCGAGGTGTTCGGAGAATGGGTGCCTGCAGAGGTCGTGGAAGGGGCGCTCTACGATCCAGCCGGGGAGCGCATCCGCGCCTGAGAAAGATGCTTGTCGATTACCACCTGCATCTCGCGCCAGACGGCGCCGCCCTCGGCGCGGCGGAGTTGTCGGTCGCCCACGTTGCGCTGTACGCCGAGCGGGCGCGCGAGCGCGGGATCGGCCACGTCTGCCTGACCGAGCACTGCCATCGCTTCCGGCAGGCCGCCGGCTTGCTCGACCACCCGTTCTGGCACCAGAGCGCACAGGCGGACCTCGACCGATATGTCGAGGCGGTGCGTGAGCACGGTGAGCCCGTGGCGTGCGGCATCGAGCTCGACTGGATCGAGGGATGCGAGGATGAGCTCGCGGCGCTGGTCGAGGCGCGCGACTTCGATCTCGTGCTCGGGTCAGTGCACTGGCTGGGCGGCCTCGCCGTCGACCACCCGGACTACGCGATCTGGGAGGACGTGGCCGTCGACGAGGTCTGGCGCCGCTATTTCGCCCAGGTGCGCGCGGCGGCCGCCTCCGGGCTCTTCGACGTGCTCGCGCACCTCGACCTTGCCAAGGTGTTCGGCAACGCCGCGAGCCAGTCCGTCGTGGACAGCGAGCACGAGCAGACAGCCGATGCGATCGCCGCCGCCGGGATCGCGGTCGAGATCTCGACCGCGGGGCTGCGCAAGGCGGCCGGCGAGCTGTACCCGGCGCCCGACCTCCTGCGCGAGCTGCACCGGCGCGGCGTGCCGATCACACTGGGCTCCGACGGCCACGTGCCGGAGGACCTCGGGCGCGACTACGACCGCGCACTGAGCGCGGCACACGCCTGCGGCTACCGCACGGTCTCGACGTTCAGAGGGCGCGAGCGGCGCGAGATGCCGCTTGGCTGAGCTCCGCGTGGGCACCGCCTTCGACGCGCACCGCCTGGTGCGCGGCCGCCCGCTCGTGCTCGGTGGCGTCGAGATCCCGCACTCGCACGGGCTCGAGGGCCACTCCGACGCCGACATCGTCTGCCACGCGCTGTGCGACGCGCTGCTCGGCGCCGCCTGCATGGACGACATCGGGACGCTCTTCCCGTCCCAGGACGAACGCTGGCGCGGCGCACACAGCATCGACCTGCTCGCCGAGGCCTGGGGCAAGATCGCAGCGGCGGGCTGGAGTCTCGTCAACGTGGACGCCTTCGTCGTGCTGCAGGCTCCGAAGCTGGCGCCCTACCGCGGGGAGATGCGCGCTTGCGTGGCCGGCGCGCTCGCCTGCGAGGTCGAGCGTGTCTCGGTGCGCGCGACGGGGACCGACGGCCTCGGCTTCACGGGCCGCGGCGAGGGCGCGGCCTGCCAGGCCGTGGCGCTGATCAGGGCGCCCGAGTCGTGACCCCGGCATGGTTGGGCGAAAAGATCCACTCTACCAGCGAAATCCGGTGGTTGAGTGCGGCGGCCTTCGGCGTATCGGGCCTCATCGGGGAGTCAGATAGGTTGCGCAGGGAGCCGCGCCCGGAGCCGCGCGAGGCCGCGGCAGGGTGAGGGGGCTGATCTCCGGAGCGGATGGGACGGGCTTTGCGGGCCGCTGCTCTCGTAGCCAGGCTCGCACGATTCTGCGGCCGGCGTGCTCGAGCTCAACACCCGCCGGAAGCGGCACGCGACGTCGACCGAAGGCTCGTCTCGTTGGTGGACGCGGACGGCCGTGAGGATCGCGTCAGGCCTCGGAGCCACGGCCGAGAGCCTCCTGGTCGTCGGGCTCCTCTTCGCCGTCGACGTCGATGACGTCCTGCTGCTGCGGGGCCCAGCCGACGACTTCAGCCAGCATTTCGCGCGAGATCGGCGCACCGAAGGCAGCGCTGCGCTCGAGATCGAGCCCGTACAGCCTCGCGCGCCGCTCGAGGACGTTGAGCCAGAGGCGCCCGACGTTCACGTCGGGTGTCTCGAGCGGCTTGCGATCGTCGCCGTTGCCGTCGTAGATGACCTCGCCGTCCTCGTTACGCAGCTTCCGCATCAAGTGCGGCGCAAGCTGGGCCTGGTAGGCGTCGAGCTGCGCGCCCTGAAACTGCCGCAGCTCCTCGACCTGATCCGCCGACGGGCCGTTGGCGTCCATCCACCGCTTGATCGCATCGAACACCGTGCTCTTCGACACGCCAACGAGCGATCCGATCTGAACATAGGTATGGCCGTCGCGGCGAAGATCGATGATCCTCGCGTCCCGCGTCACCCGCACCATGTCCTCAGCGCTGGTCGTCGACTTGCTTGGGGCGGACCCGCTTGCGCGCGACGGCTCGCCACTCGGACTCGTTGCCATGCGTGCAGGATACTCGCGCACCTTCCCCCAGCACCGTGAGCGGCGGGCAGGAACGCCGACACCATCGGCGTAGTGTCGCGCAGTGTCGCCCGTCCGGCTTCCTGCAGTCGTGTTGGTGCTCGCGCTACTCACCGCCTGCATGCCCGCAACAGCTTCCGCCCGTGCCAGCTCGGCGCCGCGGTGCTCCACGGTGAAACCGGATGATCCGCTCAACCTCGTGTGCGGGATGCTGCAGTCGTACCTCCAGTCGAGGAAGATCTACGACAAGCCGTTCGCTCGCGTCCAACACCTTTACGGCTTCGATCCGGTGCGCATTTCAGACAAGGGTCGCGCGGCTTGGCGTGATCTCCTGAAGCGTGCGGAGGCGCCACTTCGCGTCGGAGAGGAGACGTGCTCGCCGCGGCGAGCGAAGCTGCGGGCGCAAGTCCCGAAGATCGACCAAGAGGTGCTGGCGCGGATGTGCGTCACCGTGAGGGACTACGGCGACCTTTACCTCGTTCTGTTCGTGATTATCTCGGCGCACCATGCGCCCAGCGCCGAGAACAAGGCCGCGCTGCGCACCCTTGAGGCTGGCATCAAGGCCAACTTCCCGCTGCTCGTGAAGGCTCTGAGGGCTGATCCGACGCTCACCGGCCCGGTATAACCGCTCGCCATGGAGATGCATTTGACATGGGAGACGATCGAGCTTCCGCTGCTTCACGCCATCCGCCTCGCCGAGATCGAGGGACGCGAGCCTGATCTGCCAGGGTTCTTCGAAGAGCGAGCCATACCGGAGGCGCGAGCGGCGTCAGTGATCGACCGGCTTCGCGAGGGCGACCTGATTACCGGGACCTTCTACAAGACGATGGGTAGCGTCTTCCCCCGCTTCTTCGCCGACGTGCGCCTGACCGCTGCCGGCGCTCGCGCTGTGGGGATGTGGCCGACCGCAGACCCCGCACATGCATTCATCGCCGCGCTCGAGGCGGCGATCGGCCAAGCCGACAGCCCGGAGTCCCGGTCTCGCCTCAGCAAGGCGCTGGACGCTCTCGCCGAGGTTCCAGCCGCCGTGCTGACCGGGATCCTCGTCCAGGCCGGCATGAAGTACGGGCCGACTCCGTAGCCTTGCCGTTTCAGAGATCGCCCTCTACGACAGTCGACCCTGTCGCGCCGCTCGCCCGCCCAAAGACCCGCGATCGAGCTCGCCGCGAGGAATGGGGCTAGCTTCCCCGGCTCCCAGCCAAGCACCGTTCCTCGCGGTGACCCAGCGGGGCAACTCGCCGCGGCCATGCCCGGGCGCAAGGGAAGCCGGCAGGAACCACATCGAAGGTGTGAGGGCTCGCCGAGTGGGTAGCACGCTCCATCCGGCATCGCAGATGCGCTGGCGAAACCCCCCTCGAGGAGTCTCGAAATGGCTGCAGTCCCCTTCGCTATCGCCGGCACTGGCTACGGCCTCATCGGCATCCTCGTGATCATCGTTCTCGTCCTCGTTATCTGGCGCCTGCTCTAGCCAGGAACGCAACCGCCTGTCGTGGCCCGCCCGCATGGCTTACATGACGACGAGCACGCCGCGCTCCGACAACTGCAACGGGGCGCGCTTGCGTCTCCCGCAGAGCACCCGGTCTGGACGTACTTGCTAGCGACGGGCCTCGTGTGGATCGACTGGGAGGTGCGCCCTCCGGCCGTTCGGCTGACGCCGGCCGGCCGCAGCTACCCGACTGACTAGCCAGCCTTGGCGTTTCGGCGTACGCTCGGCGCGGCGCGGGCGGGACTGAGTACCGGGGGTGGCCTGGCAGCTTCCGACCTTCAAGCAGTGGGAAGACGGGCGCGTCTCGCCCGCGCTGGACTCCGCGAGCTGCGCCGCTTGAATGCGAAGCAGCTGCGCGGGAATCAGGGAAACCGGGCTCGAGCCTAGGTCGGTCGAACACTGCGGCGACGAGGTTGTCGAGAGGTGTGCCCGGCGCCGTGCTCATCGAGGTGCGCGGCACCGTCGCGACGCGCCTCCCGTGCGGCCGTCTGCCAACCCGTGTGCGTCTGGCTTCGCCAGCCGCACGAGCACTCGGCGGCGTACGACTCGGTGTCGCCGAACCTCAGCCGAAGATCCCTGACCCGGATCGAGTGCGCATCCATTGGGCGGCTCATGCTCGGTCGATGTCGGTCTTCTCGATGACCTCCTCGACCACCTGGCCGGCGATATCCTCATCCGCGCGTGCCTTGGCTTCTACTTCCTGATTGACCTCGACGCGCGCGGCCTGCCAGGCCGACCAGTGCCCGGAGACGAGCGCCCAGAGCGACAGCGCGGAGACATACGTCACGCTTTTGACCCATCCGGTCGCGAGCGAGACCGGGATCATCGCGAGCCAGAACATCGTCAGCCAGCCGTTGATGCGGCGCATGAACACGGGGTCGCCCTGTGCGGACGCCCAGAGGCTCTTCATTACTCCCACCGTCACTCCTTGGGTTGGATGCTGGCGATGGCCGCGCTGCGTGTCGCGTGGATGGGCAGGAACGTGGCGAGTCCCGTGAGCTCCGCGAGGCGGTGGACGGTGTGCGCTTCGGGAGCGATCACCACTTCAAGCCGGCCGTCACGCTCCTTGAGGCTCTTGGAGGCCGCAACGAGCGCGCCGATCACCGACGAGTCCACAAAGCTGCACTCGGACAGGTCGACGAGCACGTGGGGATGGGCGCTGGCGTGCTCAAGGGCCTCTGCGAGTTCCGCCTTCGTGCGCAGGTCGTGCTCGCCGCGCACCGCTACGACGGCCACGCCTGGTTGCGGATGGATCTCCACCTCGACCGTGCCCCGTTCGGGAGGTGGTGTTCGCTCGCTCTTGTCGGGTGACATCTGACCCCCTTGGTGTGGGTGCGCGCGAGAGATACGCGCGCCGAGTTTGTGTGGTTGCGGTTCCACGGGGGTCAGGGGGGAACCGCACAAGCGATCCTACGCGCCTTCGCTATGCGCTGCCCGCTTAGCCGCTAGGGGGATCAGGGGGTTGGCGTTTCGGGGAAGAGGACCGCGAGGGAACTGCGCGCGGCTCCGGCCCGAATGGCTAGCCCTCTCAAATCGCTTGACACGAGCGGACGTCTGCCCGCAAACCCGCTTGGCGATTGGGTCTTGCATATCCCACCTCCATAAGCTAACTTATGGGTATGGAGAGGCGAGGAAAGGACGTGATGACTCCAGCCCTGAAGCGCGTGAAGCGCGCAGCGACAGCTCGCGCTCGAGGGCGCGACGAGTTCAACGCAGCGATTATCGCCGCGCACGAAGCAGGCGAGTCGGCCGCAGCCATAGGCAGAGCAGCCGGCGTGACGTACATCCGCATCCTGCAGATCGTGCAGGAAGCGAAGAACAGCTAGACAGCACGGTTCGCCCCGCACCCCGCGAGGGCGAAGGCCAGCGCCGCCCGCATCATCCCGCAAAGAAGAACGCGAGCGGCGCCGACAGAGAGAGAGTAACCGTGACCACCACGGCCCCGACCGGCGCGCAAGCGCTGGCATTGATCGACCAGGCAGTCGACCTGCTGGACAACTCCGACGACGACCCGCGCCTCTCCATCCTGATGGCGGTAAGTCGCATGTGGGCGCACACCGCGCCGAGCGACGACTGGACGTCGATCCTGTCCGACGAAGGCGATCCGCGCTGGAACGCCGCAGCCTTCCTGCTCAAGCACGACGAGTCCATGCCATGCGAGCGGCCGCTGCGGTACACGGCGGCACGCTTGCTCGCGCAGATCAGCGATCAGGCCGAGGACCTAATCGGCGCGCTAAACGAAAAAGGCCCCAACCTCGCCAAGGAGGCCGGCGAGCTCCGCAGCGCCATGGACAGGCTCGGGCAGATCGTGAACGCGATCACGGCCGTGCACCTGCTCGACGAGGCGACAGCATGAATGACCGCCCAACGCACCCCGACGACTTGCCCATCGACGCCCTCGGCCTCGGCGCGCGCATCCCGCACCCACTGAGGCGGCACGGCGTGGAGACGCTGCGTGACCTCTGTTCGCTGACGATCGACGAGCTCGCCACCTTCCAAGGCATCGGAGCCCACGCCGTGCGCGAGATTCAGGACGCGCTCCACAGCCGCGGGCTGCAGTTCGCTCGCGACCGATCCAACGAGAGCCTGCAGCGTGAAGCCGACCGAGCCCAGCGCGTCGACACGTGCATGTTCGGCTTCCACCTCAACGACTGGGCCAAGGCGGATCAGTTCCTCTGGGCGTGGGTCCTTCGAGCTCCCGGCGTCACCTGCAACGCGATGCGCGCGCTCATGGGGCTGCGCGCTGACTCCCTAGACGAGTTCCTTCACTACACGCGCGAGGATCTGCTCGCCGTCGATGGCGTCGGTTCCAGGACCGTCGAGGCCATCGAGGAGTCGCTGCGCCAGCGGGGCCTCGCGCTCCGCGGGGAGTTCTCGTGAGCAGCCGCAAGAGCCGAGCGGCCGACCAGTCCCTCAACGCGCTGGAAGTCGTGAGCCAGATCGTCGGCGAGGAACTCGGAGAAAGCGACCCGCGATACCACCTGCTCCGGGCTATCCCGAAGGTGTGGGACAAGCTCGACACGCCACGCTGGGAGGCTGCGAGCAACATGCTCGGGCACGACACGTACGAGGCGAACGAGCCGCTCCTGCGCTCGGCCGCGATGGGACTCCTGGTCGAGATCAGCGATGCGCTCGGCGACTTCTTCGCCGGCCGCCCCGTCGACCCGAGAGCCGGCACCGTCCGCGCCTGCGAGCTACAAGCGATGGTCGACCACCTCGGACGCATCGTGGAAGCGACGACACGGGAGTACGCATGAGCGCATTCGACGACTCGGCATCCGACCGCAAGGCAAGGCCCACCGGCTTCAGGGCCGCAATGTTCGCACGCGAGGACGGCTACAAGGCGTACTGGCCGCTGGTGCACGCCGGCATGGGCAGCTTTGAGGAGGTCGCAGCGATGACCGAGCGCGAGCTCCTAGCGATCGACGAGATCGACCCGGAGCGCCTCGGCATGATCCGCGAGGTACTGGCCGAGCACGGCTACAAGCTCCGGCGAACGGAGTCGTAGCGCGCGAGCGACTGACCCGAACGAGCCTGGCCTCACCCACCCGACGGGTGAGGCCAGGGGCCGCGCGAGAAGAGACCGAAAATCCAGCTACTTGGCTTAGATCTTCGAAGCAACCGAGCTGAGGGCGCCGCTGATGGCACCGCTGAGGACGCCGAGGGCAACGAAGATGCCGATAGTGATGACCGCCAGGACAACGGCATACTCGGCCATCGTCTGGCCGTCTTCCTGCGCGAGGCGGGCCTGGAGCTTGGTGTACAACTCGAGCATTCTCTTCTTCTCCCTGTCTCGATGGACCTGGTCACAGCGTGCCTCGGAGAAGCGATTTCTCTCAATCCCCCGATCGAGGGCAGCTCGGCACCCCACGCACGCGACCTCCAAGCCGACCGCTCCACCTGGACACAGCGCGAACGCGCCCCGCTGGGCGAGCCGCTGATCGCATACACGTGAGGTTCTTCAGGCAGCCGAGCGATATCCCCCGCGAACGTCCCGTAACTACGCTGTAATAGAATTAGGAAATGACCAAGGCGAGGCCGATCAGCGAGACCAAACGCCCATGGAGAGCCGCAGGAGCGGTACTTCGCGAGATGATCCGCTGCCCTCTCTGTTCAACACCCGAACCCAAGGTCATCGCCTACCGAAAGCGCACAACGCGGCTCGAATGCACCAACTGCCGACTGCGATTCAGCGTCAACCCGCTCGACATCGCCAACACCCTCCGAACGCGCCCGCGGCAGGTACTCGCCGCGCTCCCCGAACCCGCCCGCATCAGCCTCGCAGCCGAGATCGTCGCCACCGGCGCCTACGACACCACCGACATGGAAGCCGCCGGCAAGCGCCTCCTCCAAGAACTCGGAACAGCCATCGCCGCCGGCGTCCTCGCCAAGCCCAACGACACGCTCGAGGAACGAAAGCAGCGGCTGCGACCGCTGACAGGGCCGTTGTGACGACACCCGAGCGTTCTCCACGAGCTCCGCTAGAAGATGGAATGAGCCGGCCCTTGTATCCATCCCTAAGGGCCTAGCCCGGTAGGGGTTATGTAGCCGGCGTCGAATCCTCTGGTTGTCCGTTGATTTCGACAGCAGGGGAGGTCGATGATGGGACTCGTCTCGAGGGATGACGGCTGGCGCATGCCGGATTGGTTGTGGGAGCGCGTCGAGCCGTTGCTGCCGCCGCCAGCGCCGCATCCGTTGGGCACTCATCGACGCGGGGTGCCCAAGCGGCGGGTGATGGACGCGATCCTCTTGGTGCTGCGCACGGGGATGCAGTGGAACGCTCTGGATGCCAGCGGCGTGTGCAACTCGAGCACCGCGCACCGGCGCTTTCAGGAGTGGGAGCAGGCCGGCGTGTTCGCCGAGATCTGGCGCCAGGGCCTGTTGGAGTACGACAAGGTCGTGGGGATCGACTGGGAGTGGCTGGCGGCCGACGGCGCGATCACCAAGGCGCCGCTGGGCGGCGAGAAGACCGGCCCGAATCCCACCGACAGGGCCAAAAAGGGGCGAAACGTTCGGTTCTCAGCGAGGCAGCGGGGGTCGCGGTCGGGCTGGCGCACGACGGCGCCAACCGCAACGACCACAAGCTCCTGAAAAGAACTCGTTTCAGAGCGAGCCGCGGACCAGAGGAGAGGGGGCCTTGCGGCCCCCTCTGAAGAGCGATAGGTCGTGTGTCTCTACGCGAAGTATGCGCAGAAGGCCCCGACGTCGCCATCGATGCGCTGGTGCAGGCCCGCCTCGAACACCACGGTGCCGTCGGGGTTGAAGACGATGCGCCCCGCGTCGAGGAGGACCGCCCCTGCCCCTGGAACGGTGTAGTTGACATAGAGTCCAACGTTGACGCCCGCGCCGCTTGGGAATGACGTGATGCTGACGAGTGGGTAGTTGGCGAGCAGCGTCTTCCCATTCGCCGTTGCGGTTTCGGTGTATCTCGATTTGTAGTTGGTGAGGATGCTCTTGACCGGGTTTCCGGCGCTGTCGTAGTAGGTCGTGACCTTGAAGGTGCCGTTCTCGGTGAATGTGATCGCGAAGCCGCAAAGCGCCGTATTGACGCCGCTCGAGTTCACGATCGTGAATACCTCCGTCGTCGGCTGGGCGGCGAGTGCAGTCCCCGCGAGCGCTCCGACGACCGCGAGCACGGCAAGCCCCAAGAGGGCGAATCTCTTCATCATTCTCCTCCCCTTCCGTGGCCACGCTGGAAGGTGGCCCTCAACTAAGAACGGAACAACGCCTCGACCGCCGCAAAGCACGCCTAGGCCCGTCATATTTCGTCCCTCCCCGAAACCTTCTACTACCTGCCGGGGTCACTACGAGCATAGCCCGGCGAATTGGAACGTGTGGTCTGTTTTAGACACCCAACTGGCGATCACGCGTCGCCGGGATCGGGTGTAACGGGAGCTCGCGACCCTCCGATCTGGAGTTGGCCCGGTCTGGTTGACACCGTGATGCTTTCGGGCCTTTGGGGCTCGGAGAGGAACGGATGGGCACCCCGAGGTCGGGGCGCGAACTGGGTCGACCGCACGATGGACCAGATCAAGAACGCCCCGGAGTACGACGAGGCGCTGATCTCCGATTCCGGCTAAGAACTCGAATCAAGATGAGTTGGTGAGTCGGCGGTGGCAGACGAGGCAGCAGCCGATGGCGAGGAATGCGTGGTGGATCTCGTGTCGGCGGTCGTAGCGGATGAGCAGTCGTTTGAAGTGGTGGAGCAGCGCAACCGCGCCCATGACCCGCAGGACGCGCGGCCCTGCGCGGCCGACGTCGCCGCGGCTGGCGAACCAGACCAGCGCCGCCATGAACGGCACGACCGCGAGCACGTAGCCCGGAGCGTCGAGGTGCATCCCGCTTGAACTCGAGGACGGCCACGGCGCGTGCGCGAGGTTCGGAGCCGTCAACGCGGCAACGACGATCCAGGCGAGCGCGGCCGCACCGGCAACGAGGAGTGCGCGAGCTGCCGCGAGAGAGTCGCGGTGCGAGTCCGGGCTGCCGTGTCGCGCCTCCCTGGTCGCCATGCTCGCCGCGTCGTAGCCGTGCCACGCGATCAGCTGCACGCCGAGCAGGCGTACGTTCACGAGCCACGCGATCAGTGGCACGAGCACGACCGCGGCGAGTGTATATCCCGGCGCTGCGAGGTTCATGTGGTCACGCCTTCCTCTCGTTCCTCGAGTTGCGCCACGCGGCTCTGAGTGTCCGCCGCCTCGAGCCAGTTATCGATCTGTGCGGCGTTTTGCGCATCCGCGCTCGGAAAGAGGTGGCCGTACGTATCTAGGCTGAGCCGCGCCGAGCCGTGACCCATGTAGGTGGTCAGCGTCTTGACGTCGACGCGAGCCGCGATGAGGAACGAGGCGAACGAGTGCCGCGCCTGGTGAGGTGTGATCCAAGGCAGGCCAGCCTTTGCCCAGGCGCGCCTCGCGCGCGTGTAGAAGTGCGTCCTGCTGAACGGTGTTCGCACGCTCGTCCCGAAGACGAGGCCGTTCGGCTCGTCCGACCAGGGACAGCGCTCGCGCTGGGCGGCCAGGAACGGCAGGAGGCGTGCCAGGATCGGCACGTCTCGTATGCCGGCATCGCTCTTGGGTTCGATCTCGCCGTCGCGCGCGTCCCAGGATCGGCGGACGCGTAGGTAGCCGGCCTGCTCGTCGACGTCGCGCCAGCGGAGCGCGCGGAGCTCGCCGAGGCGAAGGCCGGCGTAGAAGGCTGCCGCCCAGATGCATTGGTCGCGAGGCTCGAGTGCGGCGATCATGCGTGCTGCGCTCGCCGGATCCCCGCCGTGGGCGCGGCGCGTTGCGCCGGAGGGAAGCGTGACGCTGCGGGTCGGGTTCTCCGGCGCCATCCCAAGCTGGACGGCGCGACGGTAGATGGCGCGCAGGGGAGTCGTGGCGTTTCTGATCGTGCTGGCGGAGAGTCCGCGGCCTCGCAGGTCTTCGATCATCCTCTGGAGATCGATCGCGGATACCTCGTCGAGACGCATTCCCCCGAGTCGCGGTAGGACGTTCAGGTTGAGTGCCTGCTCGTAGGAGCGGATGACGCTCGGACGATAGGCGTCTCCGCTGCGCGTCGCGATCGATCCGGCTCGCGCGCCGGCGAGGAACTCCTCCGCCGCGTCCCTCAGAGTGACCGAGCGGATGTGCTGTCGGTGCCGGCGCTTCCGTGTCGCCTCCTGGGCGCGCCACGCTTTCGCCTGCTCGATCGTCGCGAAGGTCTTGCGCTTGCGCTGACCGCGAGTGCCGAGCCCAACCACCGCTTCGAAGCTCGGCGTGCACGAGCAGCGCTTCCCGTCGAGGCTGGCACACTTCTTGCTGTGCCGCTTCCTGATGCCAACCGGGAGCTCCCGGCTTCGCGGCTTCGCGGTATCCTTGGCTTGCACGTCGACCCCTTCCGGTCCGTGTCACGAGCCCGGCGGCTACCACCGTGCGGGCTCCTTTCTTGGTCCGAAGATACCACGGCGCCGCGCGAAATGCCGCGCGGAGTGCAAAACCCGCTCAGCGAGGCGCTAGCGGAACGGCCTGCCAGGCCGTGGCGCTGATCCGTGGCGCCTGACGAGCTGTTCCGGCTCGTACGGGTCAAGGGCCAGCTGGTCAGGGTCCGCGCCGGCGCAGGCCAGGAGGAGATCGAAGCGGCGCTCGCCGAGAGGGAGGCCCGCGCCGAGGCGACGGCAGCCCTCGCAGGGCTGCCCGCGTCGTTCGTGCAGAACGATCCGCGGCCGTTGCTGCTCGTCGACGTCGACGGGGTCGTCTGCCCATACGCGGGCGAGCTCGTCGATCCCGCCGCAGCCGGCCTCGAGCAGGCGACGGTCGGCTACTCGCGGGTCTGGCTCTCGCGTGACATCGCGGAGTACCTGCGGCGGCTCGGCGAGTCGTTCCAGCTCGTGTGGTGCACGGCCTGGGAGGATCACGCGGCCGAGTTTCTCGCACCGCTGCTGGGGTTGCCGGCGTTGCCCGTGATCCACTTCGACGAGCCGGTCATGGAGGATTGCCACTGGAAGTGGCCGGCGATCGAGGCGTTCGTGGGTGATCGGGCATTCGGGTGGCTCGACGACGAGATCGGGCGGGACGACCTCGCCCGAGCGCGCCGTCGCCCCGCCCCGACGATGCTCGTGCAGGTCGAGGGGACCCACGGGCTCGCGGACGTCCACGTGGAGCAACTCGAGCGCTTCGCCGACGCGGTCCGCGCCTCTCCCGGTCCCGCCGCGTAGGTCCTTGTCGGCCGGGAGCCTCTACGTGAGGGCGCCGGCGACCATCACGATCTCGCCGTCGGCCTCGATCGTGGCGTCGGCCATCACGCCGTCGACGTGGATCGCGGCGCGGTTGTCGCCGCCATAACTCGCGCTCGCGTTGTCGCCGAACGCGACGTGCGCAGTGCCGAGCACCTTCTCGTCCGTGATCACGCTGCCGGTGATGCGCGCACGCTCGTTCGTGCCGATGCCGAGCTCGGCCACGACATCGGCGCCTGCGCCCGCCTCGGCGATCGCCGCGCGCGTCGAGTCGGCCGAGCGCCCGCCGTCGACGGCGATGATGCGCCCCTGGCGGAACGTGAGCTGGATCGGCTCGTCGACCAGTCCTTCGCCTCCCAGGGCGATGGAGCGGTCGATCACGCAGACGCCCTCGGCGCCGGTCGCGAGCGGCGCCACGAAGACCTCACCGGCCGGCAGGTTGCCGAAGGCGCCCGGCTGGTCGAGCACGCCGTCGTCGAGCTTCCACTCGCGGCCCGTCACGTCGAACGCGCAGTCGGTGCCGCCCGGAGTCGTGACGCGCACGCGCTGGGAGCCCGTGAGGCGCGCACCGAGCGCCGCGGTGAGCTCTCGCAGGGCACCGTAGTCGGCCGCCATCTCGTGTTCCAGCATCGAGCGGTCCATGCGCCCGCCGAACGCCACGCGCGTTCCCGTCTCGCGCGCACGCGAGTAGAGCGGCTTGCGGAAGCCCGCGAACTCGCCGTCGTGGATGTGCATGAACCAGAAGCAGACGGCGTCGGTCTGGCCGAGAGAGGCCACGAAGGGCTCGTACGGAGTCAGCAGCGGGCGTGCGGAGTCGGGCACGACGACGCAGGCCGCCGATGCCGCGCCGGCCGCCAGCGCCGCGTCGCAGAGCCGCGCGCCGACGTCGGAGAAGGGCTCGTCGACCAGTGCCTGGAAATGCTCCCCCGGCTTCACGGCGAGGCAGCTGACGACATTGGCGGCGTAGACGGGAATGCTCACGACGCGGTGACCTCCTCGGGAAGGGCAAGCAGGCCGTCCGCCCGCCGTACGGCGAGGCCGTCGGCAAGCAGGGAATCGACCACGTCCCGATCGTAGCCTCCCTCTGCGCGCGCGCCCTCCGCGAGCTCGCGCACGAGGGCTGCCCGCCGTTGCCGCCGCGAGCCCTCGAACCGGCTCTGCCGTCGCAGCGGCGCGAACGTCTGCCCGCGCGCGGGGCAGGAGGCGGCGAGCGGGCAGCGATCGCAGCGTGGCACGCGGGCGAGGCAGACCTGTGCGCCGAGATCGAAGAGCGCCTGATTCCAATCCCAGGAGCGACCGGGCGGCGGCAGGACCTCGCTGGTCCCGAGCGAGCGCTCCAGCACCCGCCGGACGTTCGTGTCGAGTGCGGTGACCTGAGCGCCGAACGCGAAGCACGCGATCGCGCGGGCGGTGTACGGGCCGATTCCGGGCAGCCGCTCGAGCTCGGCGATCTCGCGCGGGAACTCGCCGAGCTCCACGACGCGCCGCGCTGCGTTCTGGAGGTTGAGCGCGCGGCGGTTGTAGCCGAGACCGGACCAGGCTCGCAGGACGTCGGCCGCGGGGGCGGATGCAAGGGAGGCGGGCGTCGGCCAGCGCTCGAGCCACGCCGGGTAGCGATCCAGCACGCGCGCGACCTGCGTCTGCTGCAGCATGACCTCGCTGACGAGGATCGCGTACGGGTCGCGCGTCCGCCGCCACGGGAGGTCGCGACCGTTCTCGGCAAACCACGCCAGGAGCGCCGTTCCGTGTGTTTCGCGAGCTGTCGGCGGCACCCAGGCACGCTAGCGCGCCAGGCGGTTGCGGTTAGAAGCTCTCACAGAATCAGCGTGGCGTTCGGAGGTCTCGAATCGTCCTCCGGGGTTGTCGGGCGCAGTGAATGGTGGTGGGCTGTTGGGACGCACGACAACCAGACCTGCGGCGACCCTTGGTCCTATCGGCGAACCGAGCGAACCAAGGGGCTTCGCGGGAGCGGATCCCGGTCTCGAAAAGGTTCCAACCGGATCAGCGAGCCGGGATCCACTTCCGCTCGCTTCGAAACCCCCGACGACACACGCTGATTCTGTTAGAGCTTCTTAGCGGTTACCTACCTCGCCAGGGCGCGGAGCACCTTCGCGAACGGCACGAAGCGGAACTCGCCGCTGCCGGCCGTGTCGTAGCGGTAGACGACGCCGGGCGCCTCGATCTGGGCCTCGACGCGGCTCGGCGCCGTGGCCAGGACCGCAATGCGGCCCGTCGCGAGCGCGACGGCGTAGACGGTGCGGCCGGCGGCCAGCGTGGCGACGCCGAACTGCATGTCCACGCTGCGCGCTCCCGCCGGGGCGCGCCAGCTGTGGGTGCGCGTGCCCGAGGCGAGGTCGTAGACGTCGAGGCGATTGCCGGCGAGCACGGCCAGATTGGAGCCGCGCAGCGAGACTGCGCTGGCGCCGGGCGCGTGAACGACCTGCTCGAGCGCCCCGAACTTGCTGCGGACCTCGATCGTCCCGCCGCGACGCAGCACGGCCGCGCGGTCATGGTCGGCCGAGAGCGCAACGGAACCGGTGCCGGGCATGAGCGCGCGCCCCGTCACGGCGCTGCGACCTGCCACCGCGCGATCGCGCCAGATCGCCTGGACTCCCGGGGCCCCGATGGCCGAGAACGCCACGAGGCCGCCGTCGCCGACGAGCCCGCGGATGCTCGCTCCCGCGTTCCCGGCAGGCGCCTTGGCGACCACGCGCTCCTCGCACGCCACGATCGTCGCCGAGATCAGCCAGCGCCGCCCGGCGGGATTCTCGACGAGCCAGGCCGCGCGCACGCCGCCGAGCGCGAGTGCCGTCACATGGCTGCCGGCGCCTGCGGGGCAGATGTGATCCGCGACCTGCGTGAGCTGCACGCGCCGGTCCCAGGCGACGTTCCAGAAATGCACGCGGTCGCACGGGATCGACGGGTCCCGCATCGCCATCACGACGCGCTGCCCGTCATAGGCCCAGGCCGGCTGGGCGCCGGGCGCGCTATAGGACGTCGACGCGTTGTCGAGCGCCTCGTCGACGGCCCGCCACGAGAGGTGTTGCAGAACGGACTGGCCGAGCCGCTGGTTGCGCCGGCCGTACATGTCGTCGCGGAAGACGATGCCCGTGGCCCCGAGCACCGGGCTGTCGAGCCATCCCATCAGCCCGACGATGCGAAGGCGCCCGTCGCTCAGGCGCACGGCGTACAGACCTTGGTGGCGCACCGTCGCGAGCACGGCGATGCCATGGCTCACGGCGAGCGAGGAAACCTCGTCGGGCAGCGGCCAGCGGTGCAGGATCGCGCTGCTGGCGCGATCGCGGACGACCAGCATCTGCGCCGTGTCGAGCCCTCCCGCGGTCACGCTGACGCTGCGATTGCCACTCACGACGGGCTCCGGCAGCTGACCACGAGCGGATTCGGCCATCTGCATCGACTCGGCCGGCGTGCGCGCATCGGCGCAGCGGCCCGGAGCGACGGCGTGCGTTTGCGCTGCGGGCCGGCCGGGCACCCACCTCAGCGCGCGGCACTGCCCGTTCGCGAGAGCGACGATCTGCACGGCCGAGCCGGCGAGCTGGTAATCCGCGATCGCCCCGCGCACCGTGACCGTGGCTCCGGGGACCCCGCGCGCGAGCGAGGCAGGTGGCGACACCGAGGCGATGGCTGCCACCACCACGGCGACGACGGCTGTACGCAGCGTCCTGGACATCTCGCGCTCCCCTCCAGCGGTTGCCTCAAACAACACTAACAACTGGGGCACGGGCTCAAAGCGGCCGGGAGTGAGGGGTACTCGCCTGCCTGCAGGCGTCATGCGCGACCATGGCGGTGCATGCCTCCACCTCGCCTCCGCTTCGCTCCGTCGCCGACGGGCCCGATGCACCTCGGCTCCGCCGTGGTCGCCGTCGCCAACGCCCTGGCCGCGCGCGCCCTCGGCGGCGAGCTGGTGCTGCGGATCGACGACACCGATGCGGAGCGCACGGCCGAAGGCGCGGAGCGGGGGATCCTCGACGACCTCGACTGGCTCGGCATCGAATACGCGGGCGCGCCAGTGCGCCAGAGCGAGCGCCGCGCGCAGCACCTCGCGGCCGCCGAGCAGCTGCTTGCGACGGCGCATGCCTACCGCTGCTTCTGCCCGCCCTCGCAGGAGCGCTACGACGGGCACTGCAGGGCGATTCCGCGGGCAGATGCCGAGCGGAGGCATGACGCGGGCGAGGCGAACGTCGTGCGCTTCCGAGTGCCGTCCGCCGAGGTCGTCGTGGACGACGCGACCCGCGGATCGGTGCGCTTCGCGAGCGACGAGATCTCCGACTTCGTGCTCGTGCGCGCGGACGGGCGGCCGACGTTCGACCTCGCGACCGCCGTCGACGACCGCGATCTCGCGATCACGCACATCGTGCGTGGCGAGGATCACCTCGCCAACTCGGCGCGCCATCTGCTGGTGCTGCGCGCGCTGGGTGCGGTGGCGCCGGTCTTCGCCCACTGCCCGATCATCGGCGGCGCGGATGGCGAGCGGCGCTCGACGCGCCGCGGCGCCGAGCCGCGGGCGGCGCTGCGGCAG
>JALYLC010000173.1 GCA_030774435.1 Actinomycetota bacterium | reverse complement strand
ACAAGATCTGGGGCGTGATCCCGACGCCGAGCTTCTACGCGGCGACCTCGAACATCTCCGTCACGCTCGCGCTCACCCTCGTCACGTTCTTCGCCACGCACTACGTGGGCATCCACCACAACGGAGTGCGGGCCTACTTCAAGAGCTGGTTCCCGCCGGTCTCGGGCGCGATCAACCTCCTGATCGTTCCGCTCGAGATCCTCTCGCAGTTCCTGCGACTGGTCTCGCTGAGCGTCCGGTTGTTCGCCAACATGCTGGCGGGGCACCTGCTCGTGCTCATGTGCGTCTCGCTGATCATCATCATCGGCAACGCCTTCGTGGCCGCCGCGAGCATCCCCGTCGCCGTGTTCTTCTACTGCTTCGAGCTCGTGCTCGTCGCCAACCTGCAGGCCTTCATCTTCGCCCTGTTGTCCGGCATCTACATCGGTACCGCGGCCGAGCCGCACCACTGACCCAGAAGGAGACGCGCTTCATGCCACTCGACGGTAATGTCAACAACGCCGCCAAGGATCTCGCGCTCGGCCTCGGCACGGGCTTCGGTGCGATCGGGCCGGGCGTCGGCGTGGGCTACCTGATCGGCAAGACGATCGAGGGCGTCTCCCGCCAGCCCGAGATGCGCGGCGAGCTGCAGGGCCTGATGTTCCTCGGCCTCGCGCTGACCGAGGCGATCACGTTCTACGCGCTGCTGATGTCGTTCGTGGCGTTCTTCATCGGCAAGTGATCGGCGCGTTCGTCATCGCGGCCGCGAAGGCCGACAACTCGAGCGACCTGGTCAAGCCCTTCCCGGGGCTGATGATCTGGACGCTGGTCGTGTTCTTCCTGTCGTTCCTGGTGCTGCGCAAGTACGCCTTCGGGCCGCTCGCGGCGCTGGTCGAGAAGCGCCGCACGATCGTGCGCGAGAACCTCGAGGCGGCCGAGCACTCGCGCGAGGAGGCCGAGAAGCTGCTGGAGGAGTACAAGCAGAAGCTCGCCCAGGCGCGCCGCGAGGCCGGCGAGATCGTCGAGCGCGCGCGCCGCACGGGCGCAGAGCTCGAGCGCCAGATGCGCGACGAGGCCACGGCGCAGCGCGAGCGAGACGTTGCCGCCGCCAAGGCGGCGATCGCGGCCGAGACGCGCCAGGCCATCGACCAGATCAAGAACCAGGTCGCCGATCTCACACTGCTCGCGACCGAGAAGGTCGTGGGCCGGGCACTCGATGAGGCCGAGGGCCGCCGGCTGGTCGAAGAGGCGCTGTCCGAGGTCGATTTCTCAGCGCTCGGAGCGGAGTAGCAGCGTGGCGCAGGCAGCGGGGGGACGGGTCTACGGCACGGCGCTGGCGGAGTCCGCGCAGGCCGCCGGCCGCCTGCACGAGGTCGCGCGCGACCTGGCCGCGATCGGCGACGCGGTCGCCGAGAGCCGCGACCTCTCCGGGGCGCTCTTCAACCCGGCCTTCCCGCATGGCGCCAAGAAGCAGATCCTCGCCCAGATGAGCGAGGGCTCCGACGAGCTGGTGCGCAACGCCCTGCTCGTGCTCGTCGACAACAAGCGCCTGGACGCGCTGACCGCCGTCGTGGCCGTCGTGCACGAGGCCGACCGGCGCGCGCGCCGCCAGCTCGAGCTCGAGCTGACCACGGCCGTGCCGATCGACGACGCCGAGGCCGAGGACATCCGCGCCAAGCTGGCCGAGGCGAGCGGCCACGAGGTCACGCTCGAGCGCTCGGTCGATGCCGCCATCCTCGGCGGCGTGATCGTGCGCGTGCGCGATCGCATGGTCGACCTGTCCGTGCGCGGTCGCCTCGAGGCCCTGCGCCTGTCGCTACGCAATGCCCGCCTGGGCTCCACCGGAGGAGAGAGTTGAGGCTCCAGCCGAACGAGATCGCCTCGATCCTGCGCGAGCAGATCGAGAAGTACGAGGTGCCGACCGGCGTCGAGGAGGTCGGCACCATCATCCAGCTCTCGGACGGCATCGCCCGCGTCTACGGGCTCGAGAGCTGCGTCGCGCTCGAGATGATCGAGTTCCCGCACGGCGTCACGGGTCTCGCGCTGAACCTCGAGGAGGACAACGTCGCCGTGGTGCTGTTCGGCCACTGGCAGTTGCTCGCCGAGGGCGACACCTGCAAGCGCACCGGCCAGGTCATGAGCGTGCCGGTGGGCGAGAGCCTGATCGGCCGCGTGGTCGACCCGCTCGGCACGCCGATCGACGGCGGGCCGCCGATCGACGCCGAAAAGACGCTGCCGCTGGAGTTCAAGGCGCCAGGCGTGGTCGACCGCCAGCCGGTGAGCGAGCCGCTGCAGACCGGCATCAAGGCCATCGACGGCATGATCCCGATCGGCCGCGGCCAGCGCGAGCTGATCATCGGCGACCGCGGGACGGGCAAGACGGCCGTCGCGATCGACACGATCATCAACCAGAAGGGCACGGGCGTCGTCTGCATCTACTGCGCGATCGGGCAGAAGGCCTCGACGGTCGCCCAGGTCGTGCAGAAGCTGCGCGAGACAGGCGCCATGGAGCACACGATCGTGGTCGCGGCGAACGCGGCCGAGGCCGCGCCGATCAAGTACATCGCGCCCTACGCGGCGTGCGCCATGGGCGAGTACTTCTGCTACTCGGAGCGCGCCGCGCTGTGCGTCTACGACGACCTCTCGAAGCAGGCCGACGCCTACCGCCAGATGTCGCTGCTGATCCGCCGCCCGCCCGGGCGCGAGGCCTTTCCCGGCGACGTCTTCTACCTGCACTCGCGCCTGCTGGAGCGCGCGGTCAAGCTGTCCGACGGGCTCGGCGGCGGCTCGCTCACGGCGCTGCCGATCATCGAGACGCAGGCCGGCGACGTCTCGGCCTACATCCCGACCAACGTGATCTCGATCACGGACGGCCAGATCTTCCTCGAGGCGAGCCTCTTCTACGCGGGCACGCGACCTGCCATCAACGTCGGCATCTCGGTCTCGCGCGTGGGCTCCAACGCCCAGCTGAAGTCGATGAAGAAAGTGGCCGGCCGACTCAAGCTCGACCTCGCGCAGTACCGCGAGGTGGAGGCCTTCGCGCAGTTCGGCTCCGACCTCGACGCGGCCACGCAGCAGCAGCTCTCGCGCGGCGCGCGCATGGTCGCGACGCTCAACCAGCCGCAGTACGAGCCCTGGCCGGTCGAGGAGCAGGTCGTGGCCCTGTGGGTTGCCCTGAATGGCTATCTCGACGAGATTCCGGTCGCGCAGGTCTCGCGCTTCCACGCCGAGCTGCGCACGAATCTGCGCGCCGAGAAGGACGTGCTGAGCGCGATCCGCGACAGCGGCGACCTCTCCGACGAGATCGTGGAGAAGCTGAAGGAGGCCGTCGAGCAATTCGCGCAAGGCTTCGAGGTGCAGGAGGAGACCGGCCTGGTGGGCGCGGCCTCCTAGCCCGTGGCGAGCCAGCAGGACATCAAGCGGCGGATCTCCTCGGTCCGCAACACGCGCAAGATCACGAAGGCACTGGAGCTCGTGTCGGCCTCGAAGCTGCGCCGTGCGCAGCTGCGAATCGAGGCCCTGCGGCCGTACGCCGATCGCACGCGCGACCTGATGATGGAAGCCGCCTCGCACGCGCACCTGCACGGTCAGCCGCTGCTCGCGCGGCGCGAGCCTGGGCGCGTCGGCATCATCGTGCTCACGGGCGACCGCGGGCTCGCAGGGGCGTTCAACGGCCAGGTCGTGCGCAGGGCGCTGCAGGTGGGCGCCGAGCACGCCGCCCAGGGCCACGAGGTGGTCTACCTGCCGTCCGGCCGCAAGGGCCTCGGCACCCTGCGCTTCCGCGGCCGCGACGTGCTGACGTCCTGGACGGGCTTCTCGGACCGGCCGGGCTATGGCGACGCCGAGGCGATCGTCGACGTCACCTCCAAGGCCTACGCGGCGGGCGAGCTCGATCTCGTCGTGCTCGTCTACAACCGCTTCGTCTCGGCGCTGCAGCAGCAGGTCGACGACATCGAGCTGCTGCCGATCCCGGAGGGCGAGCTCGCCGGGCTGGACGCGAAGGAGCGCGCGCACGAGGGCGAGTTGCTGTTCGAGCCGGAGGCGCTCGAGATGCTCCCCGCGCTGCTCGTCTCCTCGCTCGAGGTGACCGTCTACCGGGCGCTGCTCGAATCGACGGCCTCCGAGCACGGTGCGCGCATGACCGCCATGCGCAATGCCTCCGAGAACGCCGCCGACCTCATCAGCGCCTACACGCTGGCGATGAATCGCGCTCGCCAGGCCGAGATCACGCAGGAGATCCTCGAGGTCGTGGCCGGAGCGGACGCCCTGCAGTGACGCCGTGCGCGGCGGGTAGGGGGGCGCAGCGGCGTGTGCGCGCAACGAGGGTGTTCCCGCGGGCCTATGCACGCTATGCTTTCGCGCCGATGGGGTGTAGCGTGCGAGAGTCGAGCCAGGCGTGAGCGCGGTCGCAGGCGCGGCGGACGTCCACCCGGAGACCATCTCGGCCTCCGTCGAGGGACGAAGCCCCCGCCAGATCTTCTGGGCTCGCTTCCGGCAGGACAAGGCGGCGATGGCCGGCGGGGTCGTGATCATCCTGCTGTTGCTGCTCGCCGCCTTCGCGGGCGTGATCTCCCACTGGATCGGCCACGGGCCCAACGACGTCTACGACTCCATGACCGACGACTTCGGCATCCCCAGGGGCCCGAACTCGCATTTCTGGTTCGGGGCGGACGGCTCGGGTCGCGATCTCTTCGTGCGCGTGCTCTACGGCGCGCGCACCTCGCTGCTCGTCGCCGGCATCGCCACGACGATCTCGATGACCGTCGGAGTGACGGTCGGTGTCATCGCGGGCTATTACCGCGGCATCGTCGACACGATCATCTCGCGTCTCTCGGACGTGGTCCTGGCGCTGCCGCAGTTGCTGCTGGCGATCGGCATCGCCGCCTCGTGCAGCGTGAGCAAGAACGGCTGCCTGGGCGGGCTCGTCCAGCCCGGCATCTCGCTCGTCGTCTTCGTGATCTCGGCCTTCACCTGGCCCTACATCGCGCGCATCGTGCGCTCGACCACGCTCTCCCTGCGCGAGCGGGAGTTCGTCGAGGCGGCGCGCTCGCTGGGCGCTAGCGACCGGCGCATCATCTTCCGCGAGATCCTGCCGAACCTGGTCGCGCCGATCACGATCTGGGCGACGCTGCTGATCCCGGCCAACATCCTCTTCGAGGCGGCGCTCTCGTTCCTCGGACTCGGCGTGCCGGTGACGACGGCCTCCTGGGGCTCCGCGCTCTCGGACGCCGCTGCGGGCGGGCTCTATAGGGACGCGCCCTGGATGATGATCTTCCCGGGCATTTTCCTGGTGCTTACCACGCTTGCCTTCAATCTGCTCGGTGACGGCCTCCGCGATGCACTCGATCCGCGAAGTGAACGTTGACGGAGACGCACGACTGTCAAGTCGCCGAACGCGGCGTCTAAACGCAGTGTGAGAGAAACCAGGGCCACCCCGGCTCTGGAGACTGGAACAGGGCCACCCCCGGCCCCATCTGCAAGGAGGAGCGACCCGTGAGAAACCGACGATTCGCGGCCATTGTGCTGGCCGTGGTGGTGGCAGGTTTGACCATCGCCGCAACGAGTGCAAGCGCTCGACCGCAGCACGCCGGAACCGCAAAGGCGAAGACCGCTCCGGCCAAGGTCCAGGCCGGCGGTGTCTTCCGCGTCGAGGTGGAGTCGTCGTTCAGCTACACGGGCGGCTTCGATCCGACGGGTGAGTACCTGGCCGAGGCGATCGGCATCTATTCGAACCTGCTCGTGCGCACGCTCATCGGCTACAACCACGTGGCCGGTGCTGCAGGCAACGTGCTGGTGCCCGATCTGGCCACGAACCTGGGCACGGTCTCCAAGGACGGCAAGACGTACACGTTCAAGCTCAAGAGCGGCATCAAGTTCGGCCCGCCGCTGAACCGCGAGATCACCTCCAAGGACGTGCTGTGGGCGTTCGAGCGCATCGGTACCACGAGCGTGAATGCGCAGTACGGCTTCTATTACGACGTGATCAAGGGCATGACGGCCTTCAAGGATGGCAAGTCCAAGGTCATCTCGGGTATCAAGACGCCCGACCCCAAGACGATCATCTTCACGCTGACCAAGCCCACGGGTGACTTCCTGTATCGCCTCAGCATGCCGGCCGCCGGCCCGCAGCCGCAGGAAGTCTCGGGGTGCTTCACGCAGCCGAACGAGTACGGCCGCTACGTCATCTCTTCGGGCCCGTACATGATTGCCGGCTCGGACAAGCTGAACGCGACGAGCTGCGACACCATCAAGGCAGCCGGCGGCATCTCGGGCTGGGACGGCGAGAAGGTCCAGGACTTCGTCCGCAACCCCGACTACAACCCCGCCACCGACAGCACCAAGGCGCGCGAGAACTTCCCCGATGAGTTCACGTTCACGGTCAACTCGAACGCGGACGACATCTACGCGCGCGTCACCCGCGGCGACATCGAGGAAGAGATCGCCGGCGAGACACCGTCCGTCCTCCGTCAGTACAACAAGTCGCCGCAGCTCCACATCAACGACGGCGACCGCACCTGGTACCTGACGATGAACCTGACGCAGCCGCCGTTCGACGACCTGCATGTGCGCCGCGCAGTCAACTTCGTGGTCAACCGCGAGGCCCTGCGCAAGTCCTGGGGCGGTCCGACGGCCGGCGCCATCGCCACGCACATCGCTCCGGACGCCATCCTCGACAACAAGCTTAAGGGCTATGCCCCGTACGGCTCCGGCAAGGGCGATCTGGCCAAGGCCAAGGCCGAGATGAAGCTGTCGAAGTACGACAAGAACCACGACGGCGTCTGCGATGCCTCGGCCTGCAAGAACCTGCTCACCATCACCGGTGACCGCGAGGTCGAGAAGGGCTTCATCCCGGCCCTTTCGCAGGAGCTCAAGTCGATCGGGATCGTGATCAAGGACCGCGTGCTCAAGGATGCCTACACGCCGATCCAGACGGTGCGCAACAACATCCCGCTCTCGACGCGCCCGGGCTGGGGCAAGGACTACGCCGACGCCCTGACGTTCTTCGGCCCGCTCTTCGACGGTCGCAACATCATCGCGCAGGGCAACACCAACTACTCCCTGCTCGGCATCACGCCCGCGATCGCCAAGAAGGTCGGTGCCAAGGGCAGCGTGACCGACGTCCCGAGCATCAACGCCGATCTCGACAAGTGCGGCGTGCTCAGCGGCAGCCCGCGCGTCAACTGCTACGCGGCGCTCGACAAGAAGCTCACGACGCAGATCGTGCCATGGGTGCCGTACCTCTGGGCCCACGCCGTGAGCATCTCGAGCGCGAACGTCACGAAGTTCCAGTTCGACCAGTTCGGCGGGACGATCGCCTACGCCCACGTGGCGGTCAAGTCCTGATCTGACGCGTTCAGGGCGGGCTCCCCGGCTCGAGCGGCCGGGGCGCCCGCACCGCGTTCGTTCGCACTTCCATGCTTGCCTACATCCTTCGCCGTCTCGGTTGGGCCCTTCTGGTCCTGCTCGGCGTGACGTTCATCACGTTCTCGATCTTCTACCTGCTGCCGCCGGGCGATCCCGCGCTGCGGTTCGTAGGCAAGCAGCCGACGCCCGAGAGCATCGCGCTCGTGCGTCACAACCTGGGCCTCGACAGGCCGTTCTATGTGCAGTACGCCAAGTTCCTGAAGGCCATCGTGCTCGGCGACAAGTACGGCTGGCCGGGCCTCGGCTTCTCGTACGACTCGAGCATCCCGATCCGGCAGAAGATCCTGGAGAAGGCGCCGCGGACGCTCTCGCTGATCGCCGGCGCATCCATCATCTGGCTGGTCACGGGCGTGTTGATCGGCGTCGTCTCGGCTATCAGGCGGCGCACGATCGTGGATCGCCTGGCCATGGGCTTCGCGCTCTTCGGCATCTCCGCGCCGGTCTTCTGGCTCGGCCTGATGGCGCTGTTCATCTTCTGGTACAAGCTCAACCTGACCGCCGGCACGGGCTACACGCCGATCGCGGACAACCCGGAGCAATGGGCCTCACACCTGATACTTCCCTGGATAGTGCTCGCCCTGCTGTTCGCAGCGATCTACGCGCGCATGGTCCGCGGCAACCTGCTGGACGCCATGGGTGAGGACTACATCCGCACCGCACGCGCCAAGGGGCTCTCAGAGCGACGAGTGATCTTCCGGCACGGCCTGCGCGCGAGCCTGGCGCCGATCGTGACCATGTTCGGGCTCGACATCGCGCTGCTGGTCGGAGGCGCGGTCATCACGGAGAGCGTCTTCAACCTCGACGGTCTCGGCTTCATGGCCGTGGACTCCGTCTTCCGCCAGGACCTGCCCGCGACGCTCGGCGTCGTGCTCGTGGCAACGTTCGCCGTCGTGATCATGAATCTCATCGTCGACATCATCTATGCCTTCCTCGATCCGCGCGTGCGCTACGGATGAGCGGCGAGCTCCTCCTCGAGGTGCGCGACCTCGCAGTCGAGTTCCCGACGCAGGACGGCATCGTGCATGCCGTCTCCGGACTCACGTTCTCGCTGCGGCGCGGTGAGACGCTCGGCATCGTGGGCGAGTCCGGCTCGGGCAAGAGCGTCACCAATCTCGCCATCCTCGGCCTGCTCAACTCGAAGCGCTCGAAGGTCACGGGCGAGATCCTGCTGCACGACAAGGATCTGCTCAAGGCCTCGCCCGCCGAGCTGCGCGACGTGCGCGGCAAGGACGTCGCGATGATCTTCCAGGACCCCTTCGCCTGCCTGCACCCGATGTACCGCGTGGGCAGCCAGATCGCGGAGGCGGTGCGCGCGCACGTCAAGGTCTCGAAGGCCCAGGCCCTGGAGCGCGCGATCGAGGTGCTCGACGCCGTCGGCATCCCGAACGCCCGCCAGCGGGCGAAGGACTATCCGCACCAGTTCTCGGGCGGCATGCGCCAGCGCGCGATGATCGCCATGGCGCTCGTGCACAACCCGGCGGTGCTGATCGCGGACGAGCCCACGACGGCGCTCGACGTGACCGTCCAGGCGCAGATCCTCGAGCTGATCGACAAGGTCAAGCGCGACTTCGACATCGGCGTGATCCTCGTCACGCACGATCTCGGCGTGGTCGCCGAGACCGCCCAGACGGTGATGGTCATGTATGCCGGGCGCGCGGTCGAGCACGGGCCGGCGCGCCAGGTGTTCGACAACCCACAGCACCCCTACACCTGGGGTCTGCTCGAGTCGATGCCGACCGTCGAGGCCAAGGTCGCGCACCTGCATGCCATCGAGGGCTCGCCGCCTTCGGTCATCCACCTGCCGCCCGGCTGCGCGTTCAACCCGCGCTGTCCCCATCGCTTCGAGCCCTGCACGCGCGTCCGCCCGCCGCTCGAGCCCATGGAAGGCGGCCACGACGACGCCTGCCATCTCGATCCCGCTTCCAAGCGCCGGCTGTGGGCCGAGCGCGAAGCGG
>JALYLC010000172.1 GCA_030774435.1 Actinomycetota bacterium | reverse complement strand
TCGGCCACCCGCGGGCGGATGAAATGGCAAGCTCCCGCCAAGCCCCTGGGCCGGTTGGCAGTTCGCGGCAAGGGCGAGCGTCCGCACCGGACTCGTTAGTTGCAGGGATTCTTGCTCACCGGTACTTGCGCTGCAACGCATTTCCCATCAGTGCTTGGTAGCATCAAGCAAAGCGGCGTGTCGCGTCAACGAGTGCCTTCGTTGTCTCCAGGTCGCCACCGTGACCCGCAGATTCGACCACGTTGAACTCGCTCGCTGGCCATGCCTTTGCGATGCGCCAAGGAATATCTAGAGGAGAGCTGGCGTCTCGCGCTCCGTGGATAAGCACCGCCGGGATGTTGGCTAGCACGGGCATACCGCGAAACAGCGCTTCATCCTCAATCCATGCCGCATGGCGCCAGTAGTGCGTAACCAGACGAGCGAAGCAAAGTCGGAAGGCAGGGTCGGCGTATCGTGGATTCGCCGGTTCCTCTGGGTGCGTCTTCACGTGCTCCTCCTCCCATGCACACCAGTCGATGGCGGCCTGCTCGCGCACTCTGCGGTCACGGGAATGAAGAAGCTGGCTGTACGCGTCAACGAGACTCCCGTCGCGCTCTTCCAGCGGCACCCCATCGCGGAAGCGTTCCCATGCAGCAGGGAACATTCGTCCGATATCGCGCGTAATCCATCTAACCTCACGTTTGGAGGTAGTCACGACCGAGAACAGCACCATCTCGCTCACGAGCTCCGCATGCTGTTGTGCATATGCGAGACCCAGAGTTGAACCCCATGACCCGCCCAGAACGAGCCACTGATCAATTTCGAGGTGCCGCCGCAGCAACTCAATGTCCTTAAGTAGATGAAGTGTGGTGTTGGCCGTCAGATCCGCAGTCGCGGTGCCGGCGTTCGGCGTACTACGCCCACAGCCACGCTGATCGAAGAGCACTACGCGGTACGCGTCTGGATCGAACAACCGCCGCCACCAAGGCGTGCACCCAGACCCAGGTCCTCCGTGTAACACCAATGCGGGTTTACCAGATGGATTCCCGCAGGTTTCCCAAAATACCCGGTTGCCGTCACCGACGTCGAGCATGCCGTTGTCATAAGGCTGAATCTCAGGAAACAGATAATCGCGTTCAAGCTTGCCCATTCTCTTCAGGCTCCTAAACCGCTTGCTGGCGTCAAATGAGATTCAATCTTGCCCATCAATCTATTATGCGCTGACGATCTGCCGTCGCCAATTAGAGTCAGCGCCTAAGAAGACGAGCAACGACTCCGGGGGGTTTGAAAGCCGTTCTATTAGGTGCACTGCTCCTCAGAAGCCGATCCGTTCGCTAGCTGCTGAAGACGCGCCATCCTCGTCGTTCGATCCGGGCAGCCGGTACACCCCGTAGCCGAGTCTTACGAACAGTCGCCTATCTCCACGAGAACGGTGATTCAGAAAGTCCTTCACATGGTCATAAGACGGAGCCGGCTCCCCCAGTCGCAGAACCACCTGCTGGTAGATCTGCCCGACCCGCAGCTCGCCCCCACTCTCCGCCAAGACGGCGATCATCGCGTCCCGGACATCACCCAGTCGGCGACGAGGCTCCGTCCGAGAAAGCTTCCTAGAGCGACCGGAAGCCGAGATGACTCCGGCAATCTGAGAGATAGTAAGGATTCGAGAATTTTCGAGGGGTTCACAAGCTGCCTTCTTAGGTCCATTCGGTTCAAACGTGCGCCCCTGTCTATGAGGCAATCGGTCAGGTATGAACCGCGATCCGTGTGTCGATCTTCTGGGCATCAGCGTTTGGCCACGGCTCGTAGTCCGGATCACCTTGGTGGACGCGCGCGTCGACCTAATGCACGCGGCGCCTCCGCGTGTTCAAGGGGCAGCGATCTGCCCTGTGCGATGCGCTCGTCCGCGAGCACAGCCGCGATGTGGCAGAGGTTCTTCCGTGTCGGCTCGGCCGTCACGAACGGGTGGAGAGAGGGGCGAACCGGGTTCGGCCGACCGCCCCCTCAAGGTCGTCATCAGCTCCCGGCTAGGACAAGTCGCTGAGCGAGGGCGGCGGCCCGAGGATCTCGGCGCCGTAGCCAGCGAACAGGCGTGCCATCTCGGGCATCGGCGGCATGACCGTGTCGGTCGGAGGCTCGGCGCTCGTGACCGGGACACCGAGGGAGACGAAGAGCTGCTCGGAGCCCGAGGGGCTGATCGTCACGAGCATCCGTGCACGCTCGGAGCGGACGAGGTAGGCGTGGGGGATGCCGCGCGGGCCGAAGCAGTAGTCGCCTGCCGCGAGGTCGATCCGCTCGTCGCCGACAAACATGGTGACCTGGCCCTCGAGGATGTGGAACGTCTCGTCCTCGTTGTGATGGACGTGGAGGGGCGGCCCGCTGCCGCGCGGGTCGTCGACCTCGAACTGCGAGAACGCGTTGCCGGTCTCGTCGGGAATCGATCGGTCTGCGGAAATCCCGCTGCTGCTGATGGGCGCGTGCGCCGATGCCGCCACCGAAGGTCGTCCGTAATCTGGATCCATGATGGATAGCTACGACATGAACGGGTGGGGCTGGTTCGGCATTGCGATGATGCTGATCGTGACCGTGGTGATCGTCGGCCTCTTCGTCTGCGCGATCGCCACGCGTCCGGCGAGCGATACACGCCTACCATCGGCCCGCGAACAACTCGACGCGCGGCTCGCGGGTGGCGAGATCGACACGCACGAATACCGCGAACGTCTCGACGCCCTGCGCGGGCAGGACGCGGCCACGTGACGCGAGCGATGACGCGGTGCGCGTAGCGACCCGTTGATCCTCCGCGACTCGGATCCGCGTGTTCGCGGATGACCGGCTGCACCGCGCAGGGAACATTGGCCACCTATCGAGACGGGGGAGGAACACGATGCTGGGTGAACTGACGTCCGACGAGATCGACGACGTGCTCCACAGCGAGGCGGTCGGGCGGATCGGCTGCTTCGCGTTCGGCCGGCCGTACGTCGTGCCGATCACGTACGCGTACGACGGCGTCGCCGTCTACGGGCACTCGCGTGAAGGGCTGAAGCTGCGCATGATGCGAAGCTATCCCACCGTGTGCTTCGAGGTCGACCGGATGGATAGCCTCTTCAAGTGGCAGAGCGTGATCGCGATTGGCACGTTCTCCGAGCTCGCGGCGAAGGAGGCGGACATCGCGATGGAGCTTCTGCGTCGTCGCCTCGCCCCCCTCGTGCCCAGCGCAACAAGCGTGCCCGACAGCCGCCTGCACGCCTCCGGCCTGCCCTGGTCGGTCTACCGCATCCTTCTCGGCGAGCGCAGTGGGCGGTTCGAGCGACCGGACCCGTCGTAAATCGACGCGCGCGGTCGTCGCGTCGAGCGTGTGGTCATGACGGCGGGCCGGAACCGCCGCGCCCGCTCCCATTCGCGCCGGAGATCCGCGATTGCCTGAAACACCCGTACACGCTCCGATCCTCGCGAGCACGATTTTCTGGGTGCCCGTGGCGATCGATGGCGCGAGCGAGCGGCTGAAGGATCTCGGATTCGTCAAGGCTGATGACTCGTGGCGCATCGTCACTGTGCGAACCCATCGACGCGACGCCACGCTCGCCGGCTGGTCGCCCGAAGGCATCTCGGCGACCGCGGACGCGGACGCCGTCGAGGCCACCTGGTTGCGCGTCGCGGCGTTCCTTGCGGTGCTCGGGCCCGGAATCCTCGCCGGTCTCTCGGATGATGATCCGGCCGGCATCAAGACGTACTCGATCCTCGGTGCCGATCACGGCTACGCGCTGATCTGGGTGCTCGTGCTCGCCACCGCGATGCTGGTGCCATCGCCGTGCGGCTCGGGGCCGTGACGGGTCAGGGCATGGCAGGGCTGATCCGCGAGCGCTTCGGCGTGCGCACCGCGTTTGCGATGAGGACGACGCACCGCGTTTGCGATGACGACGATCCTGGTCGTCGCGCTCTCGGCACGACCGCTGCGGAGTTGCCGGCATCGCCTCGGCCCTCGATCTCGCGGGTGTCTCTCGTGTCGTGAGTGTCCCGGTCGCTGCGATCGGCGTCTCGTGGCGCGTGATCGGATCCCAGTTCAAGCGGTGCGAGCAGGTTCTGCTCGTGCTCGCGGCGACGCTCAGCGCGTACGTGCTGGCCGGCTCGCTTGCGGCCCCGACTGCTCGGCGGCCGGGCGGGTGCCGTCGTCCCCTCGTTCTCGCTCGGGGCGTGCCGAGGTGCTTGTGATCACCGCCCCGTTGGGGACGACGATCGCGCTCCGGGGGCTTGCGTTCATCCAGTCGTAGGCGGTCGACAAGCGTCTTGGTCCGCAGGATCTCGGGCTCGAGCGGATCGACGTCGTCGCCGGAGCGGTGTTGACCGGCGTGATCGGCTTCTTCGTCGTGATCGTCGTGCGCCGTGGTCGGCGCGGCTCTTCGGTGGCGGCCTGCTCGGAGCGGCCCTCCTGGCGGTCGCGATCCTTCCGCTCTCGACGGCCTACTCCGTGGCCGAGACCTTCGGCACCGAGTCGCGGCTGGACGGCGACGGCGGTTCTGATGGCCTGCGTGGTCGCGCTCGCCGTCGTTTACGTGACGTGATCGCCTCACGCCACTACCACGACGTCGCACGCGGCGCCGGCGATGACCCGCGCGGCAACCGACCCGACCAGCAGCAGGCCGGCGTCGCGCGGGTTGCGCCGGCCCACCACGATGGTGTCGTAGCCGTCGCGCTCGGCCGTCACGCAGATGGCGTGCGCGGGGTTTCCGGCGGCGGCGATGGGCGCGGCTTCGATTCCGCGCGCGGCGAGCAACTGACGGGCCTCTTCGAGATGGCCTTCGCGGTCCTCGCCGTCCTCGTTGACCTGGATCACGCCGATGTTGTCGCCCTCGCGGTGCATCGCCGCGGCACGGTGCAGTGCGCGACGCGCGGACGGCGTGCCGTCGTATGCCAGGAGAGTGCGCCCGTCGCGCTGGGCTCCCCGCGTTGCGTTCATCTTCCGAGCATCGCTCCGCGCGAGCGCCCTGGCATCCGCGAGCGCTCTCGTTCGCGGTGCGGAAAATCCGCAGTGCTGTATCGTCGGGATCGCGCATGGCCGCTCCCGCAGCGCAGGATAAGCTCGCCGAGGTCGTTCAGGCAGGCACCGCCATCGCGCGCGGGCTGGACCTCGACGAGACACTGCAGGCCGTCGTCGAGGCGGCGGCGCGCGTAACGCGCGCGGCCTACTGCGCGCTCGGCGTGCTCGGCCCCGACCGTCGCATCAGCCGCTTCATCACGACCGGGCTCAGCGACCAGGAATGCGAGCGGCTCGGCAATCCGCCGACGGGTCGCGGCATCCTCGGCGTGCTCATTGATGAAGCCCGTCCTCTGCGCTTGCGCAACCTGTCGGAGGACCCACGATCCGTGGGCTTCCCGCCGCACCACCCACCCATGCGCTCCTTCCTCGGCGTGCCGGTCGAAGGGCGCGTCGCTGTTTACGGCAACCTCACTTGACGGAGGCGCCGGACGGCGCCTTTACCGACGAGGACGAGCGGATCGTATTGCTGATTGCGGACATGGCGGCCGTGGCGATCGAGAACGCCCGTCTGTATGAGGACGCCACCGAACAGGCGCAGCAGGCGCGGGCACCACAGCACCGGCTTGTTTACGTCCTAGCGGGAGGTCGAGACGCTCTATGAGCCCGGCGCGAGGCTCCGCCAAGCGATGCGTCGTGGGAGGCAGGGGAATCAGTCAGCAGACGCGTCTGGCGGCCCGGCGAGTTGGTAGATACCGTGGCGGACTCGCCGGAAGCGTGGATTTTGGCCGGATGCGCCAGCAGCAAGCGCGGCCTTCACCGATGCCCAGCGTAATGGCACGCCGCCGAGCAGTACCGACGCCGCATGGATCTCGCATGCCCGCATCGGCTCGTCGGCTGCCTCCAGGACGCGCGTGACCGTCGCGAGCACCGGTGGGGGCACAGGCGGCGCAGATCACGGTTCGCGTGGCTTCACCGACGCTTTCCGTAGAAGCCCCCGGTGGCGGGCGTCCAGCCGTGGAAGTTCGAGTTGGAGTCGAGGGTTCGAAAGTGCCCCGTTTAGTTCCATTCCTCACGGACGGATGAGCCCGGCAGGTTGAAGCCGGCCAAGCGCTAGAAGCGCGTGTCGTTGATCAGGCGCACATCCGGCGGCGGGTCGTTCGCGAGGTCGACGCCGTGAACGTCCTTCACGAACTCCCGGAATTGCCGGTGGAAGGGATCGTCCGAGGTGGCGCTCACCCCGAGCGCGCTCATGACGTCGTCCCCTTCGAGCACGATGATGGCGAGGGTACCGTTGGGCGTGACCTGGTGCCAGACCTGCTCGCGCGTGAGGCCCTGGGCGCGGCGGGCGCTCACGTAGGCGTCATTCTCCGGGCCCGGAGCGTTCAGCCGCTCGAGCATCTCCCTGTCTATGTCCTCCTTGCCAGGCAGGATGGGCAGGGCAAAGACGATGGTCGCCACGGTGTGTCCTCGCTCGTCGGGGTCATGGCCGGAGAGTCGGCCGGGATGCCGACCGGAGAGTAAAGGCACGCCGCCTTCGCGGTGGCCTCAGCGCCGCGCTGCCCAGACGCAGCCCGACTCACAGGCCGCGATCACGAGCTGGGTGCGGTCGCGCACTCCCAGCTTGAGCGGCATCGAGGATGTCACGGGCGGGCATCGAGAGCAGCTCCTGCAACGCAGGTGAGGGGTTTGAGAGCTGCCCGCTTGGCTCCATTCCCCCCTGTGGCGAGATACCGACAGGGCGGTGCGTCCTGACGGTATTTCGCGCCGGCGAAGCCGCAACCAGCGCGTGCCTGCCTAGGCAGCGTCCTGATCGCCCGGCCCCAAGTTAGGCAGCGCAACCGGCAGTCGTGCCGATGTGCCGCCGCCCGTGACTCCCTAGCTTGAGCTCAACGAGGCCGCACTGGGCGGCTGGGAGAGGGGATGACATGACGCAGCTCACCGCCACCGCCACCGCCACCCGAGCCGCCGTGAGCGCTTCTGACGCCAGGACGACGTCCCGGCGTCGCGAGCTCGACGCGTCGGCGCGCCCGCCGCTCGCGTCCCTGGCGGACATGCTGCGCCGGCTGGGGCGGGCCATCGCCGCGCCTCCCGCGCACCCGATGTGGAGCACCCCCGACGCGACGGCGCAGGCCTCGCTGCTTCCCTCCGGCGAGCGTGAACGGCTGCTGTCGCAGGGCCGGCTGGCTCCGCGGGCGTGAGCCCGACCGCGCAGGTTGCGTGGGGTCGCCTGGCCTATGCGACGAGGTCGTGCTCGAGCGCGTAGCGCGTCGCGGCGCTGCGCGTGTGCACGTCGATCTTGCGGTAGATGGAGCGCAGGTGCGCGTGAACGGTGCGGATGCTCACGACGAGTTGCTCCGCGACCTCCGCGTCGGTGAGACCCGTGGCAACCATCCCGAGCACCTCGATCTCGCGGAGGGTCAGGCCCTCGGCGGTATCGGCGCCTGGGCTCGTGTGCGCCACCGGCAGGAGATCGACTGTCCCGCGGAGCGGGACCCGGCTGCCGAGGTTCCAGGCGGCCTCGAAGCGAGCCTCTCCCAAACGGCTGCGCGCCTCCGCGAGCGCGTGCTCGTGACGTTCGCGCAACAACGGCATGAGCGGGACGTCGATCGCCGCCCAGATCGCGTCGGCCGCGCCGAGCAGGCGGGCCGCTCGCTCGGCGTCGCCGCCGGCGGTGGCAAGGAAAGCAGACGACTCGAGCAGGAGCCCGCAGAACCAGCGATCGCCGAACTCGACCATGAGCGTCAGCGACTCCGCGTACTGCGCCGCCGCCGTCTCGACGTCACCGAGGTCGGCGTTGATTTCAGCCAGGACCCAGAGCACTTTCGCGAAGCTGCGGCGGTCGCCCACGGTGCGCAGGATGTCGAGGCTCTCCTCGGCCTGCACACGCACCGCGGCCTCGGTGCCGGGCAGACGGACGATGGCAAGGCCGTAGAGCCCGAGTGCGACTCCGTGGGCGTCGCCGAGGCGCCGGTACATGGCGATGCTCCGCTCGAAGAGCGGTCGCGCGCGCTCGAGCTCCCCCATGATCACGAAGTTCAGCGCGAACCGATCGAGCGTCCGGGCGATCGCAACCTCATCCTCGAGGCGTTCGTAGATGGCGAGCGCGTCGCCATAAAGCGTCTCGGCCTCCATGGAGTCGGCGCGCGCGCTTCGGATCAGGGCGAGACCGGTGGTGGCCTCCGCGACGCCCTTGAGATCGTCGAGTGACCGAGAGAGCGCGAGCGCCTCTCGGCAGAGCGCCTCGGCACGGTCGTAGTCGCCCTGATAGCGCGCCAGGACGCCGTTGCCGCTGAGCGCGCGGGCGCGGCCCGGCGATGCGTCCAGCGAAGCCGCGAGCGACTCATCGAGCCACAGCCGGCCTTCACTCAAATAGCCGCGCTCGAACCAGAAGCGCCAGAGAACGGCACAGAACTGGAGCGCCGTCCCCGCGTCTCCCGCGCCAAGCGAGAAACGCAATGCCGCGCGAAGGTTGTCGTGATCGCTCTCGAGCGTCGTCAGGGCCGGCGCCGCGGCCTGCGCGAGGCGCAGGTAGTGGGACGCATGCGCGCGCCGGAGTCCGTCGGCCTCACCGCTCGCGTCGAGCAGTTCGCCCGCGTACTCGCGGATCGTCTCGAGCATGCCGAAGCGCTCGCCGTCGACGCGGACGAGGCTTTCGTCGACGAGCGAGCCGAGGGTGTCGAGATCTCCGCCGCACACCTCCTCGGCCGCCTCGAGTGAGCACCCACCCACGAAGACGGAGAGGCGGCGGAACAGGAGCGTCTCGCGATCGTCGAGGAGATCGACGCTCCAGCTGATCGTGTCGCGCAGGGCTCGATGCCGGGCGGGCCCATCGCGCGCGCCGGCGGTGAGGAGCTCGAGGCGGTGCCCCAGACGAGTGAGCATCGTCGCCGGGGACAGCAGCTTGACCCGCGCAGCGGCCAGCTCGATCGCGAGTGGAAGGCAATCGAGCCGATCGCAGACCTCTCCGATGGCGGCGAGGTCGGCCTCGCCCGGGCGGAAGTCCTGACGCACCTCGCGTGCCCGCTCGACGAACACGCGTACAGCGGCCTCGCGTGCGAGCGGCGCGAGCGCGAACTCCTGCTCCCCTGCGACGCGCAGCCGTGTGCGGCTCGTCACGGCGACCTTCACGCTTGGGCTCTCGGCGACGATCGCCGCCAGCGAGGGCGCGGCTTCGACGACCTGCTCGAAGTTGTCCACTACGAGCAGCAGCCGGCGGCCCTCGAGCTCGGCGACCAGGCGCTGCTCGAGATCACCCTCGAAGTCGAGCAGTCCGAGCGCGCGAGCAATCGTGCCGACGACGAGGCCGGGGTCGCGCACCGACTGGAGCGGCACGAAGACGACGCCGTCCGCGAACTGCTCCGCGACGGCTGAGGCGACCGCGAGCGCGAGGCGGGTCTTCCCGATGCCGCCCGGGCCGGTGATCGTGAGCAACCGGATGTCGTCTCGAAGGAGAAGACCGAGCGCCTCGGCAACGCTCTCGTCGCGCCCGATCAGCGTCGTCATCGGCGCGGACACGAGGTCACCCCGCCGCGAGCTCGTGCAGGCGGTTCGCCATCGCGAGCGCGAAGCGCGGGTCGTTGATGTCCGCGTCGACCTCGTGCACCTCAACCTTCGACCCGTCGACGAGCTCGCGCAGGGTCGAGAACAGTGCCTCGTCGCCCTCCGGATCGCGCAGCACCTGACCCTCCGTGGAGAGCAGGGAGAGACCACGCAACGGCACGAACAGCACCGTCGGCCCGATGGCGGCATTGAGCTTGCGCGCGATCACGGCGCCGAGCTCCCGGCACTCCTCCGGCGTCGCGCGCGTCGCGGCCAGCACCTCGTTGTGGAGATACATCGGCCGGCCGGCGAAACGATCGGGCAGCGGATCCGGAAGCCCGGTGGACGAGATGACGATCACGTCGAGGGCGCCCAGGGAGACGACCTGGGGGATGCCGAGGCGACCGGCCGTCTCGAGCCGCTCGGGGCCGCACGGCCAGATGCCCCCTCCGAGCTGGTCTGCGAGCTCTGTCGTGGTGACATCCAGGACGCCGTCGACGAGGCCGGTCGTCATCAGCTCCTCCATCGACCTTCCGCCCGTGCCAGTCTGGTGGAACACGAGCACGTCGTAACCAAGCTCCTCGAGCCGCTCGCGTGCCGTCGTCACGCACGGGGTCGTGACACCCCACATCGAGGCCACGATCAGCGGCTTCTCGTCGCCCTGCCGCGAGTCCGTCCCCATCGCCATGCCCGCGAGGGCGCGCGCGGCGTTGGCCATGATCCGGCTCGAGATCCGGTTGATCCCGGCGACGTCGACGACCGAATACATCATCGTCACGTCCACCGAGCCGACATACGGACTCGTCTCCCCCGACGCCACCGTGGAGACCATCAGCTTCGGCACGCCGACCGGCAGGGCCCGCATCGCGTGCGTCGCGAGCGCCGTCCCGCCGGAGCCGCCGAGCGCACCGATCGCGTCGAGCCGGCCCTCGGCGTGGAGCCGGCGTACCACCTCCGCAGCTCCACGGCCCATCGCCGCGATGGCCATGGTGCGATCGTGCGCGTCGCAAAGCTGTGGCACATCAGCGCCGGCCGCGGCTGCCACCGCCTGGCGAGTCACGTCGGGCTCGGTCAGCGGCTCGCCGAGAATGCCCGCGTCGACCAGCACCACGTCCACCCCGCGCTCTCGAATGCGCTCGCGGAAGTACGCGTACTCCTTGCCCTTCGTGTCCAGCGTCCCCACCAGGACGACGGTTGGACGCCACTCGCGACCCGTGTTCGTGATCCTGCCCCCCTCGCCGGGCAAGCATGTCACGGACAGGGACGGATTCGAGGGGAATCGTAGGCCGATCGTGTCGCCTCCGCCGTGTCGGAATCACGCGAGGTGCAAGTTAGGTAGCGGAGATCGGCAGTCCTGCCGATGTGCCGCCCCCATGCGCTCCATAGCTTGAGCTCACCGAGGCCGCACACGGCGGCCGAGAGCGAGGAGCCCGACATGACCCGCTACGAGACTCCGGCATTCGACCCCGGCATCGCCTTCTCCTGGACAATCCGCTCCGAAGAAATCGCACGCCGCCAGCGTCTACGGCCGCGGGACCCGCAGACCGACCGGAAGAAGCTCGAGAGCACGAGGCGCGATGCAGCCCCCGTCTCGGAGCACGCAGCGGGCTGCGAGGCTCCGGCGTTCGCGCCGGGCACCGCCTTCTCCTGGACGCTCCGCTCAACTGAGATCGCACGTCGCCGGAGCCGGCAGCCGCTCAATGCCAAGCCGGAATTGACCGAGCTGAACGTCCTCGTCGCCGCCTTGAGATGTCCTCCGAGGGAGCACCTCACGCGCAGGCCATCATCTCCATCAAGGTCCTGAACGGCCCGGAGGGGTTGCAAAGCTGCCCTCTCAGGTCCCTTGGAGCGCGGTCTACCGGCGCTATTCAAGCCGCCTCCGCCGGTGACGCTAGGCTCCTCCAGCGGGTCGACGTCCCCGTCGGCGGCACGATCGAGATCGGCGCCGAGGTCGCGGCCCCTCGGGGCGTGCACGGCTGTCGGTGAGAGCTCCGCTCACGCGCGCTCGGGCACGGCGTTGCGAGCACGCCGAGGCTCGCGGCGGACACGAGCGCGATGCCCGATACGGGTTTAGCGCTTAGCGCTACAGGCGACCGCCTGATCCCCATGGGACGACCGCGCGGATCCAGTCCGGCAGCGACGACGACGCGGCCGAGTCCGTCGACGCCGGCGAGGCTGCGCAAGCTGCGATGCGAGTCGACGCCGAAGATCATCCTGCGCTCCCCC
>JALYLC010000171.1 GCA_030774435.1 Actinomycetota bacterium | reverse complement strand
CACGGTTCGCGCAAGGGTCCCCGGCCGGTCGACGAGCCATCCTGCCGCAATCCCCGCGAGCGCGTGGCCTACCGGTGACGGCATGTCCGCGCTATTTCATCACAGGCGGCGAGAGCCGGGTGCGCATGACAAATCTCACTGGACGCCGGTCATCAGCACGACGTCGGTAGGCGCCGGGCCATGTGATACAGCCAACCGTCCGTCGCGAGACCAGGCAAAATTGAAGACCCGCTCGCCGTGCAGATCGAGCAGCATCCTCGGTTCGGTGCCGTCGAGCGGCTGATTCCACAACGATTGCGGTCCCTTCCGCGATTCGAGAAACGTCAGCGCGGCTCCTCCCGGCATCCAGCTCGTCATGACGGGGATGTTGAAAATCGGGAAGCCCCGCGTCGGAGGCGAGCCGTCGATCGGAATCATCGCGATCAGGAAGCGGCCCTCAATCTCGAGGGTAAAGCTGGCGGCGTAATGTCCGTCCGGGCTCACCGAATCCGATGATCCCACGCGATTGATCGCCGTCGCGGGACCTCCATCGAGGCCGATCCGGTACAGGTGCGGCCTGGAATCGAGGCGAGTAAACACCACCGTCTTGCCGTCTGGCAGGCAGCTGGGCAGGGCATCATGCGGATCCTGAGTCAGCGCCGTGATCCGACCGGAGTCGAGGTCGAGGCGGGCCAGCCCGCCCGAATTCTCTCCTCTCACGGCGAACACGACGGTCTGCCCGTCGGGCGTCATCGATGGATGGCTTTCGCTCGCCGGATTCGATGTCAGTGCTCGTGCGTGGGTGCCGTCGGCGTCAGACAGCCAGAGATCGACCTGGCCGCTCGCCACCGAGGTGTAGAGCAGATGCCCGTCGGGCGTCCACGTCAATCCGAGCTGTCCGTCGTAACGGCCCGTGCCACGTGTCACAGCCTGGAGAGGCTCGACGCCGCCGGCGCCGCTGACCGACAGCGTCGATGAGAAATCGCCGAGGACAGTTGCGATCGTCGAGGCCCCGGCCGACACCCCTTCGTAGTTGTTCAGATCGTTCGTGAGCCGGCGAGTGCTCCCGTCGGCCGCTGACACGCGCCAGATTTGAAAATTCGACTTGTCCGGCTCGTTTGCGCTCGCGATGATCGCACCGCTGGACAGCCAGGCAAGCCCTGAGATCGATCGCCACCGCCTCGAGGTGAGCGGCCGCTCCTTGCCGGACGCGGCGTCAACCACCACTAGCGACGCCTCGCTCACGCCGCCGATCGGGGTGACGCCGCCGACCGGGACGACCAGGCTGGCGCCGTCCGGCGACCACGCAATCCCCGAATACATCGCGTAGCCCGTGAACGTCGGGCTCGTCGCGAGTTGGCGAGGCTCGCCCGAGCCGTCGCTCGACGCAATGTAGAGGCGCGATTCGCCGACACCCGGCGCGCCGCGGACAAACGCGAGGCGGGACCCGTCCGGCGACACGGCGACCACCGAGTCGACGTCGCGCACGATCGGCTGTGGGGCCCCACCGAGAATCGGCAGGCGAAACACGCTGAAGAGGTTGCCGCTTTCGGCCCGCGTGAAGTAGACGTAATTGCCGTCCCGCGAAAACGCCAGCCCGACGTAACGATCGAGTCCGGGCGGCACGATTTGTACATCGCTGCCCGTGGCCGTCTGCCGCACCCAGAGGCTGTGCCCCTGATCCGACACGACGTGGACGACGTACTTGGCGTCCGGAGACACAGCCGCAAGCGACGCCTTCCCGGTGGCGGTCAGCCGCATGATTCGCATCGTGTCGGCGGGCGCCGGCGCGCCGCCCCGATTCACGAACAGGTACGTCGCGAGCGCGAGAATCACGAGCACGAGTACCGGCACCGCCGCGGATCTCTTCCTGGGGCGCACGATCGGCTGCGCTGCCGACAATTCGCCAGACGTCAGATCGTCCTTCAGCGTCTGAAGATCGTTTCGAAGATCCTTGGCCGTCTGATACCGCTGCTCGGGATCCTTGGCCAGCGCGCGCCGGACGATGCGGCTGACGTCGCGCGGCAGATCCGGCCGCCGTTCGGTGATGGGGCTGGGCGCGTCTTTCAGAATCGCGGCCAGGAGTGAGACGCTGCCGTCCCCCTTGAAGGGCCGAACGCCGGTCGCCATTTCGTACAGCAGCACGCCGAACGAGAACAAGTCGGTTCGATGATCGAGCGCGCCACCGGACGCCTGTTCCGGAGACATGTAGGCGACAGTGCCGACGATCTGTCCGGCGCCGGTCAACCCGCGCGTCACCGTGGCGCCGAGCTGCACTGTCTCTTCCTTCAGCTTTGCGAGGCCGAAGTCCAGCACCTTGACGCGGCCGTCCTTCGTCACCATGACGTTCGACGGCTTCAGGTCGCGGTGGGTGATGCCCTGCGCGTGGGCGGCGCTGAGGGCATCGGCGAGCGGGATCGCGTATTTCAAAACCGCGTCGAGTGGCAGTCCGTCCGACGGGATGAGATCGGCGAGCGTCGAGCCGTCCACGAGCTCCATCGCCAGGAGGACACGGCCGTCGATCTCCTCGACCGCATAGATCGTGACAATGTTCGGGTGACTCAGCGCGGCGATTGCACGCGCTTCTCGATGGAATCGCTCGATCGCGTCCGGGTCGCGATCGATGTCGGTCGGGAGTAGTTTGATCGCGACGCTGCGCTGCAGCTTGGTGTCCCGCGCGCGATAGACCTCCCCCATACCGCCTGCACCAAGGGACGCCTCGATAACGTATGAGCCGAGGCGGGCTCCGGCAGTCAGCGGCATGTTGAGGCCGCATTATAGGCTCGGCGGCAATGGCTGCGGTGTCGCGTCGCGTCGATCGAGGGCGGGCGAGCCGCGCATCGATCCGTTCGTTGGTGTCCCGGGCGCGGCCCTTCACGCCCTTCGCGCGAAAAGGTCGTGAGTACTTGCTCGGCATTTTGTGCAACACAGACCGAAAAATCGGCCGGCAGAATCTGCGATCATCGGGCGCCAGGGGCGAAAGTCCATCGTTCCTGTAAGCTGCTGATTTTAGGCTATCTAGCCGAATCGAGTTCACAGATTTTCGCTTGACTTTCTCCCCGGCACGAACCTAGAATGCAACCGCTCCAGAACCATGGCCGATGTGCCGTGACCTTCCCTGTCACTGCAGTGCCGCATGATGGGGCCGGACGTCGACGCCAGCAACCACAACGATTTCACGCGAGGAGCTTCACCGCTATGCCGCCAGTACCAGTAGAAGATCGCAACGACCGCGAACGGCTCAAGGCCATCGAGA
>JALYLC010000170.1 GCA_030774435.1 Actinomycetota bacterium | reverse complement strand
GAGTCGCGCCGGACGGCACTGCGCGACTGGCTTGCGGGCGCCGAGCAGGCCGCCGTGGACACGGCGCTCTGCCAGATGGACGACGTGCCGGTGACGGGCCGCAGCCGGCTGCTGGCCCGCTGGCCGCGGCTCCACCTGCAGTTCTGAGTCAGGATGCGGTGGTCGTCATCACCCCACCGGGGTGTTCGGTTGCGCATTCGGGGAATCCGGGGTGGTCGCTAGGCGGCGGTCCAGAGTGCGTCGTGCCCGAGCGCCTGACGGCGGGCGCCCCCGGCAACGGAGAGCCGGATCAGGGCGTCCTCGGCCTCTGCCAGGTCGGGCTCGTCGGTCGTATCGGCGAGCACGCGTGCCACCTCGGCGGTCGTCAAGCCGCCCGGATACGCACCGAGTAGCGCATCCAGCGAGGGCACCGGCAGGCGCTCGGCCTGGGGCACGAGGTTCATGACGAGCACGTCGACGGCCTCGAACGGCTGATAGCCCGGGGCGATGAGCTCGCGTCCCTGGGCCCGCAGGACCAGGCTCGGTGCGGTGTAGCGGTCGGGCCCGTCGCTGGCGGCCGTGCGGCCGAGCTTGACGGCGAAGCGCGCGGGCGAGCGCGACTCGGCGCGGTCGCGCTGGTATGCCTCCTCGACCGCGGGCGTATGCGCGTCGGCGAGCGCGCGCTCGGCGTCGAGGCCGTCCACGCTCTCGGCCACGGCGCGGAGCGTGGCCGACTCGTCCATCACGAGGTCGGTCGTGAACCAGCCGAAGCGCAGCGCGCGCAGCAGCGCCTCGGCCTGTGGCACGCCCTGCTGCTCGGCGGCCTTGACGAGGCGGCACGCCGGCCCCGTGCCCATCGGGCGCGACCGCGGGAACGTCGCCATCGGCATGCCGCGCCGGCGGAAGCGCCGGCGCGAAAGCGAGGCGCCTTCAGCGCTGTAGCCGCGCGCGACGTAGTCCTCGTGCGACTCCGACAGTCCGATCATCACCGTGCGCACGGTCAGCTGGTCGCCGTAGCGCGCCTCCAGCGCGCGCAGCGTCGGCTCAAAGTTGTAGGCCCAAGGACAGGCCGCGTCCGTGAAGTGCGCGACCTCTACGAGATTCGGCTGGGCCGTTGCTACGGGGGTGCGCCAGGGCACCGGGAGGCGGGGAATCGACATCCCCGTAGCCTTGCACCCCTCCGTTTCAGCGGCCGCGGCTGCGCGAGGCGTCGCCGAAGATCGTCGTCAGGGGATTGCGCCAGAGCGGCTGCAGCGTCGGCGTCGGGGGCGACCAGCCGAGCGCGCGGCCGGCCGGGCCGACCTCCATGCGCTCGCGGCCGCCCCAGATGCCGGGGAACGTCATCGGCCACGTCGTGCGGTTGACGAGCGCCAGCGGAAAGGCCTGCGGTGTGCCGCTTCCGGCGCGGTCAAGGATGCCCAGCGCGTCGTCGAGGCGGCTGCCGAGGGCCGCGACGGCCACCGCCCCGATGACCGCCTGGGCGCGCTGGTGGACGAACGTCGCCACGCGCGGGTCGCAGTTCCACCAGCGCGGGCGCGCCGTGACGGGCGTCGGCAGGTTGGCGTGCGAGCCGAGCGCCACCCAGGTGACGGGATGCGTGCGCTCGCCGCCGGGGTCGGAGACCAGCGTCGCGCCGGTGAACGGTCGCCACTCGCCCGCGCAGTGCGCGCTCCAGTCGACGAACAGCGGTCGGTTGGCGGACATCCCGACCGTCACCGCCTCCCAGTCGCCCTCGTGATGCTGGTGGATCCCGGGCATCCGCACGGTGCCGACACCAGGGACGGCGACGCTGCGCTGCGTCGAGTGCCAGTCGTCGACGAGCGAGTAGAACCAGTACTGGATGACGACCTCGAGCCCCGGGTACGGCATGCGAGCGTCCGGTCGGGTGAGCCAGCTGGGCGCCGTCCCCTCGACCGGATGGCGGCGCACGACGCGCGCGTAGATCACGCGAGGAGTGCCGGTCGGCGCGGGACAGGGCTTGCTCGCAGTCAGCCCGCAACCCAATCGCAGCGCGTAGGCGCACGGCAGCCCGCCGCTGCAGTTGCTCCCGACCGGCAGCGCCGCTGCCGACAGCGGAGCCGCCTGCACGAGGCCGCCGCTGCGGTTCACGAGCGTCGCGCCGAGCATCAGCAACTCGTCGGCGCTGGTCGGGGCGTAGCGCTCATCGGCGTGCAGGACGAGCCGCGGGGCGAAGCGCGCTGCGATCTGGGCGTCCGTGAGGCCATCGAGCGTCCCGGCGAACGCCGGCGCCGTCGCGCCGGCGAGCAGCGCGCAGACACCCACGATGACCCCCAAGCGCCGCATTCCGGCAGCTTAGAGCGTGGTTTCAAAAGTTGCGTTCGTGGTCGGGGGCTCGAAGCGAGCGGGAGTTTAGAAGGCGAAATGCGCTCTCACGTCGGCACCCGAAGGGGGCACTCAGGACGCGCCGCCGAGGTGCCGATAGGAATCAGCAGGCGCGCCGACGCGACGTAGACGACGAGCATGGACGAGACTTCCGCCGATCCACTCCGGGAACAGCGCTTTCGCGCGCTGCTCGAGGGCGTGCCCGTCGCCGCCTACCGCTGGGAGGCGGGCTCGGCGGGGCGCTGCCTCTACGTGAGCCCGCAGATCGAGTCGATGCTGGGCTTCCCGCCCGAGCAGTGGATGGCCGATCCCGAGCTCTGGCTGGCACGCATCCACCCGGACGACCGGGCGCAGGTGATGAGCGACGAGGGCGACGCCAAGCAGAGCGGCCTGCTCGACAACGAGTACCGCTTCCTGCACGCCGACGGGCACATCGTGTGGGTGCGGGACCAGGCGCGCTGGGTCGTCGACGAGCACGGGGAGGCCTGCTTCGAGGGAGTGTTCGCCGACGTCACCGAGCGCAAGCAGGCCGAGCTGGAGCTCACGCGCACGGCGCAGCACGACCCGCTCACCGGGCTCCTGAACCGGCGCCAGTTCACGCGAGAGCTCGAGGGCGAGCTCTCCCGCAGAGGCGGGACCTGGTGCGCCGTCCTGTTCGTCGACATCGATCGCTTCAAGCTCGTCAACGACGGCCACGGCCATGAGGCGGGCGACGCGCTGTTGCAGGAGGCCGGGCGCCGGCTACGGGCGGCTCTGCGCCAAGGCGATGTGCTCTCGCGCTTCGGCGGCGACGAGTTCACGGCCTACCTGCCGTCCTGTGATGCGAGCTGCGCCGCCGTCGTGGCGCGCCGTGTGCTCGCGGCGCTGGCAGAGCCGTTCCCGGTGGCGCGTGGCGAGGTCTATGTCGGAGGCAGTGTCGGCATCGCCCTGAGCGGCGGCGACTCGCGCACCGCGACCGATCTGATCCGCGACGCGGATGTCGCCATGTACGCGGCCAAGCAGGGCGGGCGCGGTCGCTTCGAGCTGTTCGACACGAGTCTCCGCGAGGCCTCGGCGCGTCGGGTCGAGATCGTCAGCGCGCTGCACCGGGCGCTCGACCTGAACGAGATCGAGCTGCTGATGCAGCCGATCGTCGACCTCGGCGATGGACGGCTCGCGGGCGTCGAGGCGCTCCTGCGCTGGCGCCGCGGCGCCATCGTCGTGCCACCGCTCGAATTCGTGCCGCTGGCCGAGGACGCCGGGCTCATCGCCGAGATCGAGCGCTTCGCGCTTGCCAAGGCGTGCCGCATGGGACACGAGCTCTCGGCGCTGCACCGCGAGCCCGTCGCGGTGAGCGTCAACGTCTCGCCCCGCCACGCGCTACAGGGCGACCTGCCCGCCAGCGTGGAGCACGCCCTGCGCAGCACCGGATTCGACCCCGGGAGCTTGCTGGTGGAGCTCACGGAGAGCGAGCGCATCGAAGATGTCGACGGGCTCGCGAACGTGCTCGGCGCCGTGCGCGAGCTCGGGGTCTCCGTCGCGCTCGACGATTTCGGCACGGGCTGGTCGACGCTCGGCCTGCTCCGTCGCGTGCCGTTCGACGCACTCAAGATCGACCGCAGCTTCACCGCGGGCCTGCCCGCGAATCGCAGCGACCGCGCGCTCGTTGCAGCCATCGTCACCCTCGCGCGCAGTCTGGGCGTGCCCGCCGTCGCGGAGGGCATCGAGCGGCCCGAACAGCACGCCTGGCTACGCGAGATCGGCTGTGACCTCGGGCAGGGCTACCTGTTCGCGCGCCCGAGCACGGTCGAGCAGCTCGGCGATTGGATCGCGAAGCGCGCCGACGACGCGGAGCTCGACGTCACTCATCCGCCCAAAGCTGCTTGACGTTCTCCCAGTCCGCGTCGGCGGGATTCCGGCTGGGGGGCAGGAAGCGGCAGCCGGGGAATGCACGGGCCGGCGGCGTGAAGGCACCGCGCTCGATCAGCCGCTCGATATTGCCCCGGTAGACCTCGTCGACAGCCTCGTGCTGCAGCGGGTCCTGCTCCAGCCAGAGATTGGGCGGGTGCACGGGCTGCTCGTACATACGCTGGAACAGCTCGGTGCGCAGGTCCTTCATCCAGTTCGAGTTCAGGTTCATGACGCGGAACTGGCGCAGCGCCTCGATGTCGACGATTCCGGCCACGAAGCTGTTCGCGCCCGAGACCGTGTGCCCGATCACGCCGCCGTGGTAGTCGACGATGTGCGAGTTGCCGCCGCCGATGTCGTAGGGGTGCTCCATGCGCGGGTGCACGTAGACGGGCCCGACGTTGGGAGCCACGACATAGAGGCTGTTGA
>JALYLC010000169.1 GCA_030774435.1 Actinomycetota bacterium | reverse complement strand
GAAAGGCGATCGCACAGAAGCTCACACTCAGTCCTTTGACGGTCAAGTCGCACTTCCAGAACATCTATGCCAAGTGGAATGTGCCGGACCGAGCCGCTGCCGTCGCCAAGGCGCTACGCGAGGGCTTGATCGAGTAGACGGCGCGCGACGCACGGAAAGATGCGCCACCTGGCGGATTGTCGGGGTCCGCGGCGGCGACTAATGATCTGACATATGGGAAGGTCCTGATGAGGTCGGCAGTGGTGCTCGATGACACCCCCCGGGCCCGTGCCATGATCGTGGCAGCGCTCCGCAACGGGGGTTTCGACGTGCTCGAGGCCGCTACCGGCGAGGAAGCGCTCGGGTTGGCGCGCAGCCGCGCGCCCGATCTGATCATCGCCAATCCGCTGATCGCGGGGATGGACAGTGACGAGTTCGCTCTCGCCCTGAGTGTCGACCCCGTGATCAGCGAGATGCCGATCGTGTTCTGCGCGGAGGCCGACGACCAGCGCGAGGTCTGGTGCCTCGCCGAGGGATGCGACGTGTCGCACATCCTGATCACGCCGTGCGAACCCGAGGACGTGGTCGGCTTCGTCGGCGAGATCCTCGGACCAGATCCGGACGCGGGGTCAACTGTGCGGGCGCGACACTCGGAGCCGGGGTAACCGCTACCAGACACCCCCGAGCGCGACGGTGATGGCCTGCCCGTTGATGCCGCCGGCGCGCGGGCTGCACAGGAACGCGATCACCTCGGCCACTTCCTCCGGCTCGAGCACACGCCCCTCGGGATACTGCGACGCGCGCTCGGCCCAGACCTCCTCGGGCTCGATGCCGCGGCGCTCGGCGGTGGCCCGCGCCGAGCGTTCCGCCATGTCCGTGCGCACCCAGCCGGGGCAGACCGCGTTGCTCGTGATGCCATGCGGTGCCGCGTCCACCGCAAGCGAGCGAGCGAGGCCGATCACGGCGTGCTTGGAGGAGGTGTAGGCGGCGTCGCGCGGGCCCGCGCGCTCGCCCGAGGTCGAGCTCACGCTGACCACCCGGCCCCAGCCGCAGGCGATCATGTCGGGCAGGGCCAGCCGCGCGAGCTCGTAGGGCGCATGCAGGTTGATCGCATGCGTCGCGTGCCATGACTCCGGTGCGAGCTCCCAGGCGGCCGCGTCTCGCGCCGAGCCGATGCCGGCGTTGTTGACGAGGATCTGGATCGGCCCGAGGGCGCGGGCGGCAGCAACTGCGGCAGCGCACCCGGCAGCCTCGTCGAGTGCCGCCGGGACAGGCAGGGCGCCGCATTCCTCGTGGAGGCTCGCCAGCTCGCCGGCGCTACGGGCGACCGCCACGACCTGAGCGCCCTCTCGCGCCAGAGCGAGCGCTGTCGCGCGCCCGATTCCGCGCCCGGCGCCCGTGACCAGGGCGACGCGTCCAGCCAGTTCTCCCATCCCGCGATCGTACGGCTACGCCGGTAGCGAGCGAGTCGCGGTCATCGTTCGACCCTCGCCGTGCCGTTCGCACATTCGAGAAGTCGCACGACCTCGTCGTCGCTGGTCGGGCTGAAATCGTCGTAGGCCCCCCCAACCGCCCGGAAAAACGCGGGTTGGGCGAGGCAGACCACCTCATGGGCAACGCCGGCGAGCCGTTGAGCTGCGTCGGGCCCACACACGGGCACCGCGAGGATGAGCCGTCGGGCGTGACTGCGGCGCAGCGAGCGGAGCGCGGCGATAGCGGTGACACCCGTCGCGAAGCCGTCGTCGACCAACACGACATCGCGATCCTCCATATCGGGCAGCGCCCGAGTACCTCGATAGCGCTGGATTCGGCGCTCGAGTTCTCGTCGTTCCCGCGCGGCGAGCTGGGCGAACCGCCTGCTCGTCAGACCGAGCGCGTGCAACGCGGCCTCATTGGCGAGAACCTCCCCGCCTTCGGCGATCGCGCCAATTCCCAGCTCGCGCTGTCCGGGAGCCCCGATCTTCCGGGCGACGAACACGTCGAGCGGAGCACCCAGGGCCTTCGCGACCTCGAACGCAACCGGCACCCCACCGCGCGGGAGCGCCAGAATCATCGGGTCGTGCAAGCGCAATCCGGCGAGGCGTTCAGAGAGTTGCCGGCCTGCGTCGCGTCGGTCCTTGAAGCGCACGTCCAGCCTACCCACCACGAGTCAGACGATCTCGGCCGTTTCTTACCCGGCACGTCGAGAAGGTATACCGGAGCCGGGGGCAATCGAGGTGCATATAAAGGGGTCTGACCCCTTTATATGCACGTCTCAGAGTCATCCCGCGAGCGTCACCCGCCGCGCCGCCTCGGAGAATTCCGCGACCGCCTCCGCATTCAGCTCGACGCCGAGGCCAGGCAGCTCGGGCACGCCGAGCGCGCCATCGCGATAGACGAGCTCGTCCTTCACGAGCTCGCGGCGCAGACGAGTCTCGCAGAGCTCGGCCGGCAAGAACTCGAAGAAGGGCATTTCGGGCGTGACCATCGCGAGATGCGCGGCCACGGCCACGGAGATGCCCGTCTTCCACGCGTGCGGAACGACGATGAGATCACGCTCCCGTGCCATCCGCAGGACACGACGAGCCTCGGTGAGGCCGCCCACGCGCCCGATGTCGGGCTGCACGACGTGCACGCACGCACCCTCGATGAGCGCGGCGAACTCGTGGCGCGTCGTCAGCCATTCGCCTTGTGCGATGCGAACCGGCGAGCGCCGCGTCAGCTCGGCATAGCCGGCCAGGTCGTCGACCCACAGCGGAGTCTCGAGGAAGTAGACATCGAGCTCCGCGAGGCCTTCGGCAACGCGCAAGGCGCGCTCGACGGTATCGAAGGCGTACTGGACGTCCACCATCAGCGTCATGTCTGCGCCTGCCGCCTCGCGAGCGGCTCGGGCGACCTGCAGAATCCACTCATCGGGCCCGTGCAGGCCCTTGTGGGCATACGGGCCGTCGAACGTCGCTTCCAGCTTGGCCGCCTGGAACCCGAGCTCGCGCGCCTTCGCAGCCCAGGCCGTCATCGACGCGAGATAGGCGTCGAACGACGTGACCTCGGGCTGGAGCGAGGCGTACGGGGTCAGGCGCTCGCGCGCCTGCTCGCCGAGCAGACGCCAGGTCGGTACCCCTGCGGCCTTGCCCGCGATGTCCCACAGCGCGATGTCGATCGCCCCGATGGCGTTGACGAGCGCCCCGCGGCGCCCGCTCATCGCGGTGCGCACGTAGAGGTCGTCCCAGATCGCCTCGGGATCGCCGGGGTCGCGACCCAGCAGCAGCGTGCGCAGCCCCTGATCCATCGTGTGCGTGCCGGGCGCCTCGATGCAGGCGCGCGCGATCCAGGCGTTGAGGTCGGTCTCGCCGATGCCCACGATGCCCTCATCGGTCTCGATCTCGACGACGATCGTGTCCTGTGCCGAGCTCGTCGCCTCGACGTCGTAGCCGGGATCCAGGAGCACGTGGGTGCGAACGTCGGTGATGCGCATCGGCGAGCCCCTCGCCCCTCCTGCCATGGTTCTGCTGCGATGGACGAGCCGATCGTACTCCGCGCACTGGGTTGGGATCACCCGCGCTGCCGCGCGCCGATGGAGGCCTGTGCGGCGGCCTACCGACGGGCTCGCGTGATCTGGGCGTACCGCTCGCTGGAAAGCTTTGGCGATCAGCCGCTGGCCGAGCTCGCGGACCGCTACGACCTCGTGGTGATCGACCACCCCCACATCGGCGAGGCGGTCGAGGCGGGCTGCCTGTGGCCACTGGATGTTGCCGACCCGGGAGGCGTCGGTGCGAGCCACGCCTCCTACGCATACGCCGGCCGGCAGTGGGCCCTGGCTGTCGACGCCGCCTGCCAGTTGGCTGCGTGGCATCCCGCGCTCGCCGAGCCACCCGGGAACTGGGAGGACGTGCTCGCGCTGGCGGCGGCTCGACCCGGCCGCGTCGCGCTGCCGCTGCACCCCGCGCACGCGCTCTGCAGCCTCGCGACTGTGTGCGCGCAGGCGGGCGCGCCGCTCGAGCCGCCGTTCGACCTACGGGCAATCGAGGAAGCGCTGGCGCGACTCGCCGGCGTGGCCGCGCTGGCCCCTGCAGAGTCGTTCGATTGGGAGCCGCCGGCGGCGCTGGAATGGCTCGCCCGCGGCGGCGGCGACTACGTCCCGCTCGCGTTCGGATTCGTCTCCTATGCCGGTGACGTGCGCTTCGGCTCTCCGCCTGGAGGGCCGGGCTCGATCCTGGGCGGTGCCGGCCTGGCCGTCACCGCGGCTTCGCGCAACGCGCTCGAGGCGGAGGGCTTCGCGCTCTGGTGCGCGTCGGACCCGGTGCAGATCGAGATCGTGGCGGCGGCGGGCGGCCAGCCCGCGAGCCGGGCCGCGTGGTACGACGACTCCGTCGACGCCGCAGCGCACGGCTACTACTCGAGCACGCGCGCCGCCATCGAGGTCGCCTGGACTCGCCCCCGCGACGCGTGGTGGCCACCGTTTCAGCGCGACGGCGGCCGGCTCATCCACGATGGTCTGCGCGGCGGCCGGCCGCCGCGCGAGATCGCGGCGAGGCTCGCCCGCCTGCGTTGAGGATCTCTCAGCGCTGGTGCGCGATCTCGTCGGGCTCGTCGTACCAGCGCTTGGCTTCGCCGATGCGCGCGCGGGAGCGCCAGCGCAACCCCTTTGGCTCCGACTCGACGCGCTCCCACAGGCGCTCGGCACGCTCCTGCACGCGTGCCTGCTCCTCGGCCGAGAGGGCGCTCTGCGCGACGATCTCGCGCATGCGCTCGAGCGACCCGCGGCTGGTGCGCCAGAGTCCCCAGTCGCCGGCCAGCAACTGCGCGGCGTAGGCGGCGTTGACGGCTTCATCGTCGTGCTCGGCCACGTCGTGGTCGAGCAGCAGCGCGATCATGTCGTTCGCGTCCTTGACGTTGAGCTGCACCACCTGGAGCTTCGTCAGCAAGAGTTCCGCCGGTGGCAGCGTGGGAGCGTCGCGGTCGAGACGGTCGGCCAGAGGCAGCGCGTGGCACATGCGGAAGCTGCCGACGAAGAGGTCGACGTGCCGCGCATGCGGCCGGTCGTAGAAGATCATGCGCTCGGAGCCGTTCATGGCGTTGAAGCGTTCGTTGGCCTCGTAGCCGGCGGAGACGAGGAAGCGCGCGGTGTCGCGGCCCGCCTTGCGCGAGCAGACGAGATCGATGTCGGCGTAGCCGCGGGCCAGCGCGGGATGCATGCCGGCCGTGGCGTGCAGGAGGATCGCGAGACCGCCGAGCATGCGCACCGGAAGGCCCGCGGCCCGAATGCCTTCTGCGAGGCGTCGCGCCTCGGCCTCGACCTCCTGCTCGATGCGCCCATCCATGCTGAGCGCGGACAGTAGCATCGGCCGGTGCGCGTACCCGCGGCCCTCATGACGGCAGCTCACGAGCCCCTCGTCGTGGACGAGGTCGAGCTCGCAGCACCGCGCCGCGACGAGGTGCTCGTGCGCGTGCTGGCGTCCGGCATCTGCCGCTCCGACCTCTCCTACATGGACGGCAAGTGGCCGATCCCATGTCCCGTCGTGCTCGGCCACGAAGGCGCCGGGACGATTGCCGCGGTTGGCGACGGAGTGGATCCCGGCCGCGTCGGCGAGCGAGTCGTGCTCACCTTCGCCCCCAGTTGCGGACGCTGCCGCTTCTGCCTCGAGGGGCGCGTGAACCTCTGCGCCGAGGCGGCCGCCTGCATGGACGCCGGCGTGCTGCGCGACGGGAGCTCCCGGCTGACGTGGCGCGGCGCCACGGCCTACCACCTGGCGTTCGTCTCGAGCTTCGCCACGCACGCGGTGTGCCCGGCCAACGCCGCGATCCCGGTGACGGATGCCCTGCCGGTCGAGCTGGCATGCCTCCTGGGCTGCGGTGTCACGACCGGCGTCCTGTCGGTCACGCGGCGCGCGAACGTGCGCCCGGGCGATGCCGTGGCCATCTTCGCCTGCGGCGGCGTGGGTCTCTCGGCAGTCCAGGGCGCCCGGCTCGTCTCCGCCCACCCCGTGATCGCGGTCGACCCGCTGCCCGCCAAGCGCGCTCTGGCGCTCGCACTGGGCGCGACCGACGTGATCGACCCCGCGCTGGGCGACTCCGCGGAGCAGATCCGCGTGCTCGTGCCGGGCGGCGTCGATCACGCCTTCGAGGCCATCGGCAACCCCGAGGTCGCTGCTCAGGCCTTCGCGTCCGTGCGCGACGGCGGTACCACGACGCTGATCGGACAGCCCGCCATCGGCGTGCGCGCGTCGTTCCCGGTCTACGACGTGACGCAGTTCGAGCACACGATCCTGGGCTCAAACCTGGGCGGCGCGAGCCCCGCGCTGCACGTGCCGCCGCTGGCGCGGCTGGCGGCCGCCGGCCGCCTCGACCTCGACACGCTGGTGACGCATCGCTTCCCGCTCGAGCGCATCAACGAGGCCGTCGCGCTCATGGCCTCGGGGGAGGCCGGCCGGGTCGTCATCAGCATGCCTTGACCCGCACGGCAGGCCTCCGTACAGTCGCGGCCGAGGCTATAGCAAAGCTGGAGGAACGGTGCTCGCGAGTTTCCGCAAGCGCGCAAAGGACCGGGACGGCGCGACCCAGACGCTGGAGCTCTACTACGCGTCCGACGTGCACGGCTCCGACCAGTGCTGGCGCAAGTTCCTCGGCGCCGGGCGCTTCTACGGCGTGCAGGCCCTGATCATGGGCGGCGACCTCACGGGCAAGGCGATCGTTCCCATCGAGCGTTCCGCCGACGGCGCGTTCTCGGCGACGTTCCTGGGGGAGAGGCGCCGCGGGAAGTCGCAGCTCGAGCTCGACCAGCTGGCCGATGCCGTCCGCTACAACGGCATGTATCCGTGGGTCGCCGACGCCGCCGAGATCGCTCGTCACCAGGGCGACGAGGAAGCGCGCACGCGTCTCTTCGAACGCGTCATGCTCGACGAGTTGCGGCGCTGGATCGCGCTGGCCGACGAGCGCATGGGGACGCTCGGGATCGAAGTGCACGTGATGGCGGGCAACGACGACCCGTGGAGCTGCGACAGCGTGCTGCAGAGCGCCACGCACGTTCAGTTCAGCGACGATCGCCTGACGCTGGTCGGCGAGCACGAGATGATCTCGAGCTCCTACGCCAACCCGACGCCCTGGAACAGCCCGCGCGAGCTGGACGAGGACGCGTTGTACGCACGCCTCAAGGGCCTGGCCGACCAGGTCGAGCGCCCCGAGACGGCCATCTTCAACCTGCACGTGCCGCCGCACGCCTCGGGACTCGACACGGCCTTCGAGATCGACGACCAGCTGCGCATCGTCGTGCGCGACGGCAAGCCCCACGAGATGCCCGTCGGATCGACGGCGGTGCGTCAGATCCTCGAGGAGTACCAGCCCCTGCTGTCGCTGCAC
>JALYLC010000168.1 GCA_030774435.1 Actinomycetota bacterium | reverse complement strand
GCCTGGCGCTCCCCCACGGGAGACTGGACGCCACAGTGGCCGCTGAGCCCGCTCGGCTCGCTGGCGACGTTCACTGCGAACAACACGAGTGTCGCCGTGAACCGCTCGGGCACCGCGATCCTGGCGTGGACTCAGGCGGGGCCGACGGCCCTCGACAGCAGCGCCAGCGCGCGGATCGGATCCTCGCTCACGGGCGCCTGGGGAGCGATCGAGCGCATCAACGACGTCGGCGTCTACGCGCCGTCCGTCGCAATCGCCGATGACGGGACGGTCGCCGCGAGCTGGGAGCAGGACACCACCGGTGGCGCACGCATCGGCCAGGCGCGTGCGCGCACGCCCGCCGGAGTGTGGGGCGACACGCGCACGCTCGATCCGCCGCACCTCGCCGATACCGAGCCGGTCATGGCAGGTGACGGGCACGGCCATTTCGCCACGGTGACCGCGCCCGACTCGGCCGGCACCAAGCAGGTGCTCGTGTCCTTCCTCGACACGGTCGCCCCGGCCGTCTCGCCAGTGGCGCTCGCGGGCACCGCGCTGGCGGGCGATCCGATCTCGCTGTCGGTGACGGCGAGCGACAAGTGGTCGGCGATCCCGACGATCGCCTGGAACTTCGGCGATGGCACTTCCGGCACTGGCCTCACGGTCTCGCACACGTATGCGTCTGCAGGCAGCTACACGGCGAGCGTCGCCGTGACCGACGCCGCGGGCAACGCGACGGCCGGCCAGGTGGTGATTGCGGTCTCCGCGAAGCAGTCGACGCTCACCACCGCGCGCTTCTCGGTCAAGTGGAAGCGGAGTCGCGTCAAGGGCACGCTGCTCGTCAAGGGCACCGCTCCGCGCAGCGGCACCTACGCGGTCGACGTCACGAAGGGCAAGGCGCGCAAGATCCACGCGTCCTTCAGCCTCCCAGCCGGAGCATTCTCGAAGACGATCAAGCTGCCGGCGAAGCTGCTCCCGGGCACCTACCACGTGGCGCTCACGCCCTCGTTCCCCGCGTCGCAGGTGAGGCCGGCCGGGCGCGACGCCAAGCTGGCAGCGCCCGTCACGGGAGTGATCGACACGGTCGCGCTCAGCGGCAAGCTCAACGGGCCGGCCACGGGCACCCTTCGCAACCTGAACACGGTCTACGCGGCCTTCCACTTCGCGGCCGTGCCCAAGGGCAAGCTCACGGTCAGCTGGTTCCTGACGGTCAAGGGCAAGCGCACGGCACTCGGCTCGGCGTCCAAGAGCCCCGGGGTGAAGGTCGGGAGCTTCGCACAGCTGGGCGGCAAGCGCGGCAAGGTCACGGCCGTGATCTCGCGCAAGGGCATCGTGATCGCGCAGGCCTCCGTCAACGTGCTCTGATTCGACGGTCCGCCACCCCGCAAAGCGGCTTCCTGCTACCGTCCTGTGCTCGTGGCGAACATCAAGCAACAGAAGAAGCGCATCAAGGTGGCGAGCCGGCAGCGGCTCGAGAACCTGCGCTACAAGACGACGATCAAGACCTACTTCCGCCGGCTCGAGACGGCGATCGAGGGCGGCGACGCGGCGTTGATCGACGGTGAGCACAAGCAGTTGCAGGTGCTCGTCGACCGTGCTGCGGCTCGGCGCGCGCTGCACCCGAACACCGCGTCGCGCAAGAAGTCGAAGGCCGCGCGCATGGTCGCAGCCGGCCCGCGCGAAGAGGCCAAGCCGAAGCGGGCACGCAAGGCGACCGCCGGTGCGGCGCGCAAGACCACCACGGGCGCCAAGAAGAAGTAGCGCGTGCGGCGAGAGGTCTCGCCCGGCATCGAGCTCGACGACGACCGCGAGCGCATCGACGTCGGCAGCGTGCACGGCTACGTCAGCGAGCATGCGTACTGGGCGCTGGGGCGCCCGTTCGAGACGATGCAGCACCTCGTCAGCGACGCCGCGCGCGTCGTCGGCCTCTACGACGACGGCCGCCAGATCGGCTTCTGCCGCGTTGCCTCCGACGACGCCACCTACGCCTGGCTGTTCGACGTCTACGTGCTGCCCGAGTATCGCGGCCGTGGACTCGGCGTCGAGCTCGTGCGCGAGGCGGTCGAGAACGGCCCGCACGCGAGCCTGCGCTGGATCCTGCACACCAAGGACATGCACCGCCTGTACGCGCGCTTCGGCTTCGTCACGCCCGGCGAGCGTTGCATGGAACGGCCCCCAGGCGGCTGATAGACTCGCCCGACGATGTACGGACAAGCACTCCTTCTTCCCTGAGCGGATCTCACGGCGGCACGCAACGTGCCGGCGGAGGATCCGCAGCGCCTCTCCACGGAGAGGCGTTTCCATTTGTGTAGGCGTTTTCTTTCGACGAAGGCGAGCAATGCAGCGCTACGACCCGGCAGCGGTCGAGGCCAAGTGGCAGAAGGTCTGGCACGACGCAGAGGCCTTCATCACCCCGAACCCCGAGCCCGGGGAGGATGCCTCGCGCATGCAGTACGTGCTCGAGATGCTTCCGTACCCCTCCGGCGAGCTGCACATGGGGCACGTCAAGAACTACACGATCGGCGACGCGCTCTGCCACCAGCGCCGCCGCCACGGCCTGCGCGTGCTGCACCCGATGGGCTACGACGCGTTCGGCCTGCCTGCCGAGAACGCCGCGATCCGCGAGGGCCGCCACCCCCGCGATGTCACGAACGACAACATCGCCGCCATCCGCAAGCAGATGAGGCGCATGGGCTGGTCGATCGACTGGTCGCGCGAGCTGTCGACGGCCGAGCCCGAGTACTACCGCTGGACGCAGTGGATCTTCCTGCTGCTGTTCGAGCGCGGCCTCGCCAACAAACGCGAAGCGCCGGTCAACTGGTGCCCGGTCGATCAGACGGTGCTCGCCAACGAGCAGGTCATCGACGGCCACTGCGAGCGCTGCGGCTCCCTGGTCGAGAGCCGCATCCTGGCTCAGTGGTACTTCAAGATCACCGACTACGCGCAGCGCCTGCTCGACGACATGGCCCTGCTGGACGACTGGCCCGAGCGCGTGCTGTCGATGCAGCGCAACTGGATCGGCCGCTCGGAGGGCGCGGAGGTGCTGTTCCACCAGCGCGACCTGGACGAGTCGCTGCCCGTCTTCACCACCCGCCCCGACACGCTTTTCGGCGCCACGTTCTTCGTCATGGCCCCCGAGCACCCGCTGATCCCGAAGCTGGTCGCAGGGAGCGAGCAGGAGACTGCGGTGCTGGACTACGCGCGCCATCACTCCGCGCTCCCCGAGGAGGAGCGCGCGCAGGACAAGGAGAAGACCGGCGTCGACACGGGCCGGACGATCACCAACCCGGTGAACGGCGAGGAGATCCCGATCTGGGTCGCCGACTACGTGCTGATGGGCTACGGCACGGGCGCCGTCATGGCCGTTCCCGCGCACGACGAGCGCGACTTCGAGTTCGCTCAGAAGCACGCGCTGCCGATCGTGCCGGTGATTGCGCCCGCGGGTGGCGAAGCGCCGGCCGGCGAGGCCTACACGGCGCACACGGCCGACGAGGTGATGATCAACTCGGGGCCATTCACCGGCCTCCCCGCCGATGAGGCGTACCCCGCCATCGTCGCGTCACTGGAGGAGCGCGGCGTCGGCCACCCAACGATCCACTACCGGCTGCGTGACTGGCTGATCTCGCGGCAGCGCTACTGGGGCTGTCCGATCCCGATCATCTCCTGCCCGTCCTGCGGCCTGGTTCCGGTGCCCGAGGATCAACTGCCCGTCGTGCTGCCCGAGATCGAGGACTACCGCCCGAAGGGCCAGTCGCCGCTGGCCACGGCCACCGACTGGGTCAACGTGCCCTGCCCGCGCTGCGGCGGTGACGCGCAGCGCGAGACCGACACCATGGACACATTCATGTGCTCGTCCTGGTACTACATCCGCTACGTCGACCCGCACGACACAGCGGCGGCGTGGGATCGAGGAGACGTCGATCGCTGGCTGCCCGTCGACCAGTACATCGGCGGTGTCGAGCACGCGATCCTGCACCTGCTCTACTCGCGCTTCTTCACGAAGGTCTTCTACGACGCCGGGCTGCTCGGCTTCAAGGAGCCGTTCAAGCGCCTGTTCACGCAGGGGATGATCTACAAGGACGGCGCCAAGATGTCCAAGTCGAAGGGCAACGTGGTGGCGCCCGATGAGTTGATCGCCCGCTACGGCGCCGACTCGCTGCGCCTGTACGCGCTCTTCCTGGGGCCGCCCGAGGACGACGCCGAGTGGACCGACGGCGGCATCGCCGGGTGCTACCGCTTCCTGCAGCGGCTGTGGACGCTGATCGGCGGCCTGGCCGGCGCGGGCGTGCACGTGACGGCCTCGCCCACCTCTCCCGACGGCCTCAGCGAGGCCGGCCTGGCGCTGGCGCGCAAGACGCACTGGGCGATCGACAAGTCCACGCGCGACTCCGCCGAGCGCTTCCACTTCAACACCGCCGTGGCCGCAGCCATGGAGCTGCTCAACGAGATCGCGGCGCGGCGCGAGGCCGCCGAGCCCGAGGTCGTCGGCTTCGCCTCCTCGAGCCTGATCTCGCTGATCCAGCCCTACGCACCGCACATCGCCGAGGAGCTGTGGTCTGCGCTGGGGGGCGAGCGGCTGTGGCGCGAGGCCTGGCCGGCGCACGACCCCGCCTTCTTGGTACGCGACACGCTGGAGATCGCGGTGC
>JALYLC010000167.1 GCA_030774435.1 Actinomycetota bacterium | reverse complement strand
GCCCAGAAACTCGTGGCACCGCTTGGCCTGGACCTCACTCCATTGTTGGAGTGGGACGCGCCCGGCCAGCAATGGGAGCGTTCGTCGTCGCGAGATCTCGGTGTCAGCGCACGCGTCTCAGTCGCGCTACGCGAAGAAACCACGACATTCACGAGCGTCGTGGCCGAGGTGCCCGGCGTCCCCGAGGACGCGGGTCGGGTCGTGGTGTGGGCATCGCGCCACTTCGAGACCCACGAGGTCGATCCGGTTCGTGCGGATGTGCTCGCCGCGCTCGCGCGCTTCGCCGTCGCGCGGCACGCCCCGTTCGTGTTCGTCGACTTCGACGACCGTTCGGATTCCCGGGCTGTCCGCGACGCTCTCAAGGAACGTCGGATCGTCCTCGTGCTCGACCTGGATCTGCTCAGGGGTGGGGTGCTCCGCTTCAAGACCGCGAACGGCGAGCTCATTCCGGCCTTCGATCTCTATGCGGAGAAGGCCGGCGCGCACTACGAGATCACGCGCCAGACCGCATCGAGCGGGGAAGTGTTGGAGCCGCTGCCCGGGATCAAGACGGTCGTCATCAGCGCTGATGGCGACCCGGGCGACGCGCGGCCGGATGCGACCGCGGTCATCGGCTACCTCGCCGGTCGCCTCGCGCTCGGGGCACCGGAGCTACCGCGGTGAACCTCAGGGCTCCACGACTTCTCCGGGTGCCACTGACGATCGCGGCGGTCTGGGCCGTCCTCGCGGTGACCGTGCCCGTCCTCATGTCGAAGTACGTGCCCTACGTCATGCGCCCGGGCTTTGCGTGTTCACGGGCGGGCTTCGTGGCGCAGAGTGCAGACCAACCAGCCGGTGGCTGTCGCAGCGTTGCCGATCTGTACGGCATCTCCTTCGTGAATCTGTTCATCGACTCGACGTTCCGCAGCCTCGCGCTGCTCGTGGGTGCGGCCGTGCTAGCCCTTATCGTCGGCACGCTTCTCGGCGTCGCAGCGGCGATGTGGCGGCGTCACGTGTTCGCAAGTGGCGGCATCGTCGGCGTCACGACGGTGCTCGCGGCCGTTCCCGCGTTCTTCGTCGCGTACTTCCTGCAGATCGCGGTGATATTGCTCGGCGCTTCTTCCACCGGCGGGCGGCTGCTACCCGTCTACGGCTTCGGCTACGACGAGCACCTCATCCTGCCGCTGCTGTCGATCTCACTCCCCGCGATCACGTTCACCGCACAGCTCACCGCGACGCGGATGGTCGATGTGCTCGACTCGGACTTCATCACCGTGGCGAACGCGAAGGGTCTGCGGGGGAGCTGGATCCTTGTGGTCCATGTGCTTCCGCACGTTCGTCCCGTGCTGCTCGAGGCGCTCGGCAGTGGTCTCCGCGTCTCGGTCGCGAGTCTCCCGATCGTTGAGTACCTCTTCCTTTGGCGCGGCATCGGTCAGCTGGCGCTCGAAGCCGTCGGGGTCCACGACGCGACGGGATTCATCTTCAGTGCCGTCGTCCTCGCCGCGATCTTCACGATCCTCTCCGCGGTCGCCGACTTGTCACGACCTCGCGCCTTGTACGCCCGCGCGTAGCCGTCGATGCCTCATTCGCGCTCTGCCTTACTCGTGTCAGAGTAAGGAAGGCGACAAGTAAGGAGGACGCGGTCGTGGGCAAGGAGATGCGTTTGGGTCGAACGGCCGTTGACGCGACGCTCACAAGCAAGGGTCAGGTGACTGTACCCGCGAGCGTCCGCGCGGCCATGGGCGTGAAGTCCGGCGACAAGCTGCACTTCACGCCGACTGACAAGGAGGGCTACCTGGTGACGCCACTGCGCCGCGGCGAACTGCTGGAGCTCGCGGGCGCCTTCGCCGACGCCGGCAAGCGCACGGGTGACCTCAGCATCAGCGAGATGCGCGGTCGCGTCGCGCATGCGCGGGAGAGACGCTCCAAGGCGCGACGGTAACTCATGGCCGCGGTCGTGATCGTCGACACCAACGTGATCATTCGGTTCCTCACCAAGACTCCGGTCGATCACTATCAGCGTGCCCTCTCACTCATGGAGAAGGTGAGCGCGGGTGAGGTTGACTTGAGCCTGTCCGCTGCGGTCGTCGGGGAGGTAGCTGCAATCCTTCACCACGTGTTCAAGACTCCCCAGTCTCAGGTCGCGTCCATACTGCTCACGCTGGTCAACGCTCGGGGCGTCATCGTCGAGGAAGAGGATGTGGTGCGCCGGGCGCTCGAGCACTCACGCGATCTAAAGGACGTCGACTTTATCGACGCCTACGTGGCCACCAAGGCCCAAGCCGAAGATCTGCCAGTCGCGAGCTTTGATAAGAGCCTGCATAAGAAGCTCGGCACCAACGTCTTTCCGCTCTGAAAGGCGTGACCGCGCGCATCGCGTCGCTGATCACCGCGGCACTCGGTGTCGCGACGGGCGTGTTCGTTCTGTTCGGACCGACGTATACGCGTTGCTCATTCGCCACCATCGGTCAGACAGGAATCGGACAGCCCGTTCAAACGCTGACGCCCGCGCATTGCGACACGATGAGCCTGGTGCCGGCGCAGTCCGTGTGGCCGATGCCGCTCCTTGCGCTCGTGCTCTGGTCCCTTGCGCCGTTGCTCGCGGCGCTCGGCGTCTGGTCGGGACGCCTCTGGCTGGTTGCATTCGCGCTCATCGTCGAGATGAGCTCCATCATCAGTTTCGGAGTAGGCCCGTACTACCTCCCGTTCGTCGCGGTGCCCCTAGCGCTCACCTGGGTCCTGGCGCGTCGCGCGCGACCGGCACGGGCCTGACCCCGAGATCTCAGAGGTCTTCTTCAGGTGGTAGGTTTTCAGC
>JALYLC010000166.1 GCA_030774435.1 Actinomycetota bacterium | reverse complement strand
ACGGCCTGATGTTCCGCGACAGCATCGAGATCGACGAGCTCAAGTACCCGATCCGCGTGCGCGAGATCCGCATCCGCCAGGACTCGGAGGGCGCCGGCCGCCGCCGCGGTGCGCCCGGTGCGATCGTGGCCTACGGGCCGAAGCGCGGCACGATGACGGCCGCCTACGTGACGGACGGTCACTTCCATCCGCCCCGCGGCACGCAGGGCGGCGGTGACGGCGCATCGTCGGAGCCGTACAAGCTGCTCGTCGACGGCTCGGAGGAGCCGCTGCGGCCGATCTCCCAGGAAGATATCCAGCCGGGCGAGATGCTCGGCCACCGGCTCTCGGGCGGCGGCGGCTACGGCGATCCATACGCGCGCGAGACCGAGCGCGTCCGAGACGACGTGCTCGCCGGTTTCATCTCCCTGGCGCGCGCGAGAGACATCTACGGGGTCGCGTTCACGCGCGGGCCGGTCGACGACTCGCTGGCGGTGGACGACGCCGAGACTGGGCGACTGCGAGGGAGGGCGCCATGACCACGTTCCCCGGCTTCCGGCTCGACGGCAAGGTCGCGATCGTGACGGGCGCGAGCTCGGGCATCGGCGCCGCGATCGCCGAGGCGATGGCGCAGGCCGGCGCGCGCGTCGCGCTCGTCGGGCGCGATGCCGATCGGCTCGCAGGCACGCGCGAGGCGTGCGGCGAGGGCCACATCACGATCAAGGCCGACATCACGGAGGACGGCGGCGCTGAAGGCACCGTCGAGGCCGCTCTGCATGCGTTCGGCCGCATCGACAGCATCGTCCACTCGGCCGGCATCTTCGAGCCGAAGCCGTTCCCCGAGTCCCCCGTCGAGTCGCTCGACGCGCAGTGGCTGATCAACGTCCGCGCGCCGTATGCGATCACGCACGCGGCCTTCGACCACCTCGAGCCCGGCTCTTCCGTGATCTTCATCTCCTCGATCGCAGGCAAGCTGGGCTTCCCGCAGTCCGCCGCCTACTGCGCGACGAAGGGCGCGATCGAGATGCTCACGCGCTCGCTCGCGACCGAATTCGCGCCGCGCGGCGTGCGTGTCAATGCGATCGCGCCCGGCAACATCCACTCGCCGATGAACGAGGAGTTCTTCAAGTCGGCCGAGTACGAGCGGTCGATGATCGACCAGACGCCGGCAGGGCGCGTCGGTGTTGTCGAGGACGTCGCGCCGGCGGCGGTCTTCCTCGCGTCGGATGCGGGGCGGTACATCCACGGCGTCTCGCTGCTCGTGGACGGCGGCTGGGCGGCGTAGCGCGAAGTAGTCCGGCCGCGGCTTCTACGATTACGCCGGATGATGCACGACGACCCGATCGCCCTCGTCGGAGGGGTGCGCAGTGCCATCGGCCGCTTCGGCGGAGCGCTCAAGGACGTCGAGGCGGCCGATCTCGGCGCCGCGTGCATCCGCGAGCTGATCGCACGCGTGGGGATCGACGGCGCTGAGGTCGACGAGGTCGTCATGGGCCAGGTCGCCCAGGTCGGGCCCGATGCCTACAACGCGCGGCGTTGCGCGCTCGGCGCGGGGCTTCCGCCGTCGTCGACGGCGATGAACGTCAATCGCCTCTGCTCATCGGGCCTGCAGGCGATCGTGAGCGGCGCGCAGTCGGTCCTCTCAGGCCAGGCGCGGATCGTCGTCGCCGGCGGTGACGAGTCGATGAGCCGCCAGCCCTTCCTCACCTATGGCGCGCGCGCCGGCTGGCGGCTCGGGTCGCACGAGCTGATCGACGGGACGCTCTCACTGCTGACCGATCCGTTCGGCGGGTATCAGATGGGCGTCACGGCCGAGAACGTCGCGGAGCAGCAGGGCGTCTCCCGCGAGCAGCAGGACGCGTTCGCGCTGCTCAGCCAGCAGCGAGCCGCGGATGCGATCGAGCAGGGCCGCTTCGAGCAGCAGATCGTCGCGATCGAGGCCCCGCGCGCGACTGAGCCGTTCGTCCGGGACGAGCACCCGCGCGCGACCACGCCGGAGCAGCTGGCGGGCCTGAAACCCGTCTTCCAGAAGGGCGGCTCGGTGACGGCGGGCAACTCCTCCGGTATCAACGACGGCGCGGCCGCCGTGCTGCTCATGCGGCTCTCGGAGGCACGCGAGCGGGGCCTTCCAGCGAGGCTCGTGCTGCGCTCGTGGGCGGTCACGGGCATCGAGCCCGAGATCATGGGCTACGCGCCGGCGATGTCGATCCCGAAGGCCCTGGAGCTGGCCGGCAAGACGATCGACGACATCGACGTGATCGAGTTGAACGAGGCCTTCGCCGCCCAGGCGGTGGCAGTCGCCGAGACGCTACGGCTGCCCGCGGAGAAGCTCAATCCGGACGGCGGGGCGATCGCGCTTGGCCACCCGGTCGGCGCGACTGGTGCGATCCTCACCGTCAAGCTGATGCACGCGCTCGAGCGCAGCTCCGCGCACTGGGGGCTCGTCTCGATGTGCATCGGCGGCGGCCAGGGCTTCGCGGCCGTCTTCGAACGCCCCTGAGGGGCACCCGCAGTCAGCAGTCGATAGCCGCGAGCTGATCGCGTCGGTCAACCTCGGCTCGCACGAGCCGCACAACGGTGGCGTAGTCGCGCGCGTCCTCGAGCGGATCGAACCCGCGCAGCAGGATCGTCGTCACGCCGATGTCGACGTAGCGCAGGAGGGACGCGGCCACCTGGTCGGCCGTCCCGACGAGCGCCGTCGTGTTGCCGCGCGCGCCCGTCGCCTCGGCGATCGCGGTGAACAGGCGCTCGTCGTGCACGTCACCTGCGGCAGCGGCCTCGAGCAGCCGTCGCGACCCCACGCTCTCGGATCTCGCGTAGCTCGCACTGCCTCCGGCCACGCGCGCGCGGGCCTGCTCGAGCAGCGCGTGTGCACGCTCCCAGGCGGCGTCCTCCGTGTCTCCGAGGATCGCGCGCAGCGAGAGGCTGAAGCGCAGTACGCGGCCGGCCGCGGCGGCCGCGGCGCGCACGCGTTCGATGTGGGCTCGAGATGGCTCGAGCGGCTCGCCCCAGAGGGCGTAGACATCGGCGTGCCGCGCCGCGACGGCGATCGCCGCGTCGGACGAACCGCCGAAATAGATCGGCAGGTGCGGCTGCTGCGCCGTCCGCACCGCCGTGGATGCGCCCTCGAAGCGGTAGAACTCGCCGGCGTGGTCGATCGGGCCCTCGCCCGTCCAGATCGCCCGCAGCACCTCGAGGTACTCGTCCGTGCGGCGATAGCGCGTGTCGTGATCGAGATAGTCGCCGTCGCGCCGCTGATCGGCGTCGCTGCCACCGGAGATCACGTGCAGCGCGAGCCGGCCACCGGAGAACTGGTCGAGGGTCGCGAGCTTGCGCGCCGCGACCGTCGGTGCCACGAACCCCGGCCGGTGGGCGAGCAGGACACCGAGCCGCTCGGTGTGGGCGAAGACGTCGCCGGCGACGACGAAGCCGTCGGGAGCGTCCGAGTAGTAGCCGATCAGGGCCCGGTCGAATCCGGACTCCTCGTGCACGCGCGCGAACGCGCGGGTGAAGGGCACGTCAACCAGCGGACCGTCGGCCGACTGCGTCTCCGAGGAGGCGCGCGTAGCGATCATGCCGATGAACTCGACGGGAATCCCGGTGCCCCCTTGGAGCCTGCGCCGGGAGGAGTCTAGTGAGGGCCCGTCGCGGTCGTCGCGCTCACGCGGACGCTTCGGACGCCGCCCGTGCTCGCGCTGCCAGCAGGGCGCTGACTCCCTCGCAGGCCGCCTGTCCTGCCCCTAGCGGTGCCATCCCGCTGGCGCGCGCATGCGCATAGCCGGCGAGAAAGGCGTCGCCGGCGCCAGTCGGGTCGACGTCGCGGACCGCCTTCGCAGAGACCTGCCGCGAGCCCCCGTCGCTGGAGATCGCCGCGCCGAACTCCCCGAACGTGACGAGCACCTCGGGCACCTCGCTGAGCGCGCGGATCGCGCCGGCGTCGATCGTCCCGTAGGCCGCCAGCGCCTCGTGCTCGCTCAGCTTGAGCGCCTGCACGTGACGAAGGAGGTCGGCGTCGAGCGTCCCGCTCAGGACGAGCGGCCCCGTTTGCCGCCGGCGCAGCGGGCCCTGCGCGTCCAGCGCGACGCAGCGCCCTCCGGCCGCCAGAGCCGCCAGCACCTCCGGCCCCAGATCGCCGCCGACCTGGGTGCCTGCGTGAACCCAGCTGGCGTCGCGCACGGCGGGCGCCGCCCAGCCGGTGATGTCGTCCTCGCTCCAGATCTCGCCGAGGCCGGTCAGCGTGTGGTCGCGCTCGCCGTCCTCGCGGTAGCGCAGCTCGCTCTGCACGACCGTCGCGTCGATCTGCAGGCAGAGCGGCGAGGCGAGCTCGGCGATGGGCGCGGCCAGCTCGGGGTCGTCGCAGCGCGTCGCGATCCCGGGCCGCACGCCCAGGTCTGCCAGCGCGCGCGCCGCGAACAGCGGGGAGCCGCCGGTGCTGCGCACGGGAGCGCGACCGGGCAGGTGCACGACGTCCCGCACGGTCGATCCGACGATCGCCACCCCCATGGCGCGGCAGGATACGGGCGCGCAGAGGCGTAGAGCGTGACATGCGCCGCGGCATCTCCTTCCAGCTCGCCGCGTCGCAGCGCCTTCCGGGTCATCTGCGCGGGGGCGGGGTGCGGCTGCTCGTGGCCTGCCTTGCGATCTGGGGCCTCGGCATGTTCTCGCCGAAGATCGATCGCGATCGGGCCGATGTCGTGCTGATCGCCGGCTGGGGCCTGATCCTGGTGGGCCTGCTCGTGCTCGCCATGGGTACGCAGCGCGTGCTCGCCCGCCTCGACGTCCCGCTGCTGGGCCCCGGGGTCGCGCGCGTGGCCGCGCTGATCGTCGCGCTGCGCCGCGTCGGCCTGGTGCTGCTGGCGCTGGCCTTCTTCCTGTTCTGGACGTTGATCTACATCGGCGTGTGGCGCTGGCATCCCGACGGGGCGTTCCACGGGCTGCCGCACACGCCGACGTTCTCGGACTTCTTCTACTACGCCGTCTCGACCGGCTTCATCAGCCCGCCGGGCGACATCATCGCGGCCAGCAAGGGCGCGCGCACCGCGACCATGATCGAGCTGCTCACTGGCACCGCGGCGCTGGCCGCCTATCTGGGCTCGTTCCTCGACTTCGGCTCCGGCGCAGCGCACGCCGCGACCGAGGGCGGCGACCCTAGCGAGACGTGATCTCGCTGGCGTCGTCGACGCGGATGTCGACCTCGCCCGCCACGCCCTCGAGCGCCACCACGAGCGTGTCGTCGAGCACCTTGTAGCTGCGCACGATGCCGCGCCCCTGGGGCGTCTTGACCATGCGCCCGACCGCCGGCGCGCGGTCGCGGAACGAGCGGTAGACCGGATGCTCGAAGGCCAGGCAGCAGCGCAGGCGCCCGCACAGGCCCGTGATGCGGCCGGGGTTCATGGGGACGTCCTGATCCTTGGCCATGCGCAGCGTGATCGGCTGCTCGTGCGAGGGGAAGCGCGTGCAGCAGCGCACCGGCCCGCACATGCCGCCGCCGCCGCACTGGCGCGCCGCCTCGCGCGGGCTGACCTGGCGCACCTCGATGCGCACGCCGACCCGGCTCGAGAGCGGTCCCGTCACGCCGCGCAACTCGGTACGC
>JALYLC010000165.1 GCA_030774435.1 Actinomycetota bacterium | reverse complement strand
CCACCGAGCGGGCCGGCGGGGCGTCTGCCGCGCGCTGCCGGTAGGCCGCGGTGAAGCTTTCGACGAGCTCGCTGCAGGCGGGCGCCAGCTCCGGCAACTGGAGCGCTGTGAGCAGCGGGAATGCGAGGAAGAAGGCCAGGTCGAAGACGGGGTGACCATAGTGGGCGACCTCCATGTCGAGCACCCAGGCACCGTCGGGGCCGAGCAGGATGTTCTTGGGCGCGTAGTCGCCGTGCACGAGGCACGTGCGGGCATCGCGCAGCTCGTCGACGAGCGGCTGGAGCTCGGCGGCGAGCTGGGGGAGCCGGCTCATCACGACTCCGTGATACGGCTCCAGCCGCAGCTGCGCAAACGCCTCGTAGTCGCCGAACGCCGCCGCGACATCGGCATCGCCGGCCGTGGCGGCGTGCAGGCGGCCGAGCGTCTCGCCCGCCCAGTGGCCGGACGGCGCGTGCGCGCGGCCGTCGAGCAACTCGGCCTGCCAGTTGCGCCAGAGGGTCGGTGCGTGCTGCAGCACGACCACGTGCTCGGCCTCGTCACTGTCGACGACGGGCGGCACGCGGCCGGGAATCAGGCGTGCCGCGAGCCGCAGGGCGGCGGCCTCCGTATCGGTGCGCCGTGCAGGGGCGATCCACTCCTCGGCCACCCGCAATCTCGGTAGCGCCTGCTTGACGACCAGCGCGATGCCGGCTCCCCGCACCGCGAGCACGGTGCCCGAGACGCCTCCCGCGAGCTCCTCGACGCTCAGGTCGAGCGCGCTCGGCACGACACCGCGGGCCACGAGGTAGTCGGTCACGGTACCGGCTTCGAGTCTCATCGAGGCGGCTCGGCGGGCGTCCAGTCGTCGCGATCGCCTGGGTGCCGCGTGGCGTCGATGGCGAGCTTGGCGATCGTCCCGCCGCGCTCCAGAGGCTCGGCGCGATCGGCGCGCATGCCGGGCAGCACGAGCAGATCGCGGTCGAAATCGACGCGCGTCGCGACTGCGTGGGCCACGGCCGAGTCGTCCCATACCTCGACGTCCCCGTCCACGACCGTGACGAGCTTGACGAGGCTCACCGCCGACAGCGCCGCGCGCGCCGCGGTGAGCGCGTCGCCTGGATCGTGCGGGCCGAGCGCGACCACGGCCGAGAGCCGCCCGGAGCCGCTCTCGGGCACGGCCACGGCTCGAACGGAAGGAACCAGCCCGCGCAGCCGCCGCTCGAGCCCGGCGGCGATCGCAACGCCGCCGATCAGCGCGTGCTCGGGGTGAAAGCCCGGCAGGATGGCCTGGTAGAGCGCGTCGCGGCGGCGGGTGAGGCAGTGGAACCTCGCCGTCGCGGCGTGTCCGTAGCGCTCGTAACCGCCGTGGAACTCCGAGACGGGGCCCTCCTCGACGGTCGCGTCGAGGTCGAGCTCGCCCTCCAGCACGATCTCGCAGCCGGCGGGCACCTCGAGCGGAACGCGCGTGCAGCGCGCGAGCTCGACGGGCTCGCCGAGGAGCGCAGCCGCGACGAGCAGCTCGTCGTCGCCGCGTGCGAGGTAGAAGCAGGCCGCGATCATGAACGCCGGGTGGTTGCCGATCGTCACCGCGATCGGCAGGCGCTCGCCGCGCTCGCGCGCGGCACGCGCCGCGACCGCCAGGTGGTGATTGGGCGCGATGCCGACGAGCGCGCGCGAGCCGCCGAGCGGCCGCACCCGGGCGATCGACCAGTTACGGGCGCCCGTCTCCGGGTCGCGGGTGACGATGCAGCCCGCGGTGATGTAGGGACCGCCCTCGTGCTCGAAGAAGCGCGGGATGGGAAGCTGGGCGAGGTCGGGGTCGGGCTCGACGAGCTCCTGACAGGGCGCCTCGCCGCTGATCCGCTCGCCGAGCGGCGCATCGAGAGCCCGCTGCAGGCGGGCGCCGAGATCGTCCTCCGCCACGCCGAGCGCCTCGGCGATCAGCGCGCGACTCGGCAGCAGATTGGCGACGATGGGGAGATCGCTGCCGCGCACGTGCGCGATCCGCACGGGCTCGCGCCGGTGCGAGACGAGCCGCGCCGCGAGGCCCGAGGCCGGGTCGAGCTCCTCTGCGATCTCGAGCAGCCGCCCGCCGGCCGCGAGCCGCGCCAGCCACGGCCGCAGGGACTGCTCGTCAGCCGTCGACACCGAGCGCGCCCGAGCGCAGGAGCTGGACGACCTCTCCGCGGTCGGGCCCGATCGACTCTCCCGCGGCGACGAACCCATAGCGCTCGCGCACCTGGGCGTGAGCGCGCGCCGTGCCCTGCCCGAGTGGTGCGCAGCCGCGCACGTCGACGGCTTGCGCGGCCACGACGAGGCCGAGCGCGAGCAGCTCCTCGGACACCGCGACCTGCTCGCTCAGCCGGCGCGCGGCGAGCGGGGCCATCGTGATGCGGTCCTCGATGCCCTCCGCGAGCATCGTCGAGGCCGTCTCCGTCGAGACGGGATGTGCGAGCGAGCGAGCCTCGACCATGAGCGCCTGACTGGCCCAGGCGAGCTCCGAGAGGGCGCATTCGTTGCTCTCGGCCTCCGCCTCCTGAAGCCCGGTTCCGAGGCCCGTGAGGGGCGCCTGCAGCAGCTTGACCGAGCGCTCCTGGGCGCTCGAGATCGCCGGCACGAGGCCGATGCGCGCGAAGTCGAGCGCCGCGGCGAGCGGCAGTGCCTCGTAGTTCGGCACCGAGATGATCAGCTCGTCGCGGACCGCGACGAGCGGGTTCTCGTGGGCCGCGTTGAGCTCGATCGCGAGCTGCGCGCAGGCGAAGCCGAGACCGTCGTCGACCGCACCGAGGATGCCGGCGGCGTTGCGGAACGTGAGCGGATCCTGCAGGTTGCGCGCCGCCCCGGGCTCCCACAGGTAGGAGCCGGCCAGCAGCTCGCGCATACGTTCGCTGCGCCGCACGATGCCCGGATAGGGACGGGCCAGGGCGACGGCCGGGTGGAGGGGGGAGATGTTGGCCGCGAACGCCTCCCAGTCGAGCGCGGCGGCGACCGTGCACGCGTCCAGCAGGCGCACCGCGTCGGCCAGCGCGAGGGCGGCCAGCCCCGTGCCGAAGGAGTTGTTGTTGATCAGCGAGATGCCCTCCTTGGCGGCCAGGGGCATGTCGCCGCAGATGCCGTAGGCGAGGTCGGCCAGCGGGCCGAGATCGCTCTGGCCGGCGGAGCCGAGCAGCCGCACGCGCGGCGTCTCATCGGCGTTGAGCGCATCGACGACGCGGATCAGCAACTCGGTGCGCACGCCCGAGGTGCCCTTGGCGAAGCCGTTCGCCAGCCGGACCATGGCGGCGCGCACGACCTCGCGCGGAGCATCCGGTCCCGCAGCTATGCGGTGATCGCGCAGCAGGCGGCGGTTGTAGCCGTCCATCTCGCCGGCGCCGACGCTCACGCGCTTGCGCACCCCGACTCCGGTGGTCACGCCGTACACCCCTTCGGGGCGCCCGGCCGCCCGTTCGACCACGTCGCGTGCAGCCTGCACCCGCGCAATCGCATCCGCGGTTACCTCGACCCGCTCGCCGCCGCGGGCGACGCGCACGACGTCCTCGAGCGTGAGCGTCTCGCCATCCAGGAACACGGTCATCGCGGGCCAGTATGTCGTGGCGGTCGCTGACCAGGCCTCCAGTTACCCCATTCGACCGGGACCGGCCACCCGCCCGAGGCGTACCATGAACCGCGATGGTGCGTGCGCTCTCGTCCGTGCGGCGGGCGGTGATCGGGCCGCCCGGCTGGCGCTTCTTCTCGTTCTGGCTCGCGCTTGCCGTCACGAACCTGGGCACCTGGGCCGGCGTCGTGGCCCTGCAGCTGCGAATCCTCGACCTCACGGGCGATCAGGCCTACGTCTCCGCGATCGTCGTCGCGGAATACCTGCCCGCGATCGTGCTGGGAACCATCCTCGGCCACCTGCTCGACCGCGTGCCGCCGCGCAGCGGCCTCGCGGCGTGCGAGCTGCTGGCCGCGGCCGCCTGGGCTCTGATGACAACGACGGGCCGCGCCGGCACGATCGTGGCGCTCGCGTTGATCTGCGGCGTCACGACCGGGATCTTCAAGATCGTCTCGACCGCAGTCGTGCCGATGCTCGTCGACGACCACGAGCTGGACGCGGCCAACGGCTCCATCCTGAAGGTCCAGACGCTCACGAACATCGCGGGCGTCGCGGTCGGCGGCGCGCTCGTGGGGCTGACGTCCGCGAACGTCGTGCTCGGGCTCAACGCGATCACGTTCGTGATCTCCGGTGCACTGCTGCTGGCCTTCAGCCGCGTACCGCGCCAGGCGCCGTCGCCGCCGGGTGCGAAGCCGGCCGGCAGCCGCGCGTGGCTCGCGCGCTCCCTCGTCGGAGCGCGGCGCTGCCTGCAGACGCCCGCGCTGCGCATGATCATCTTCAGCCTGCCCGTGGCCTCGGTCGCGCTCGGCATCTCGATCGCGGCTGCCGTGCCCACGCTGCGTGACACGTACGGCGCCTCGAACCTGCAGACGGGTGGCATCATGGCGCTCGACGCGCTCGGCATCGTGATCGGCACGAGCCTGCCGGCGCGCTACGCGGGCTACCTCAGCGGCATGGCGCTGCTGGCGATCGGCTGGGGCGGCTTCGGGATCGCGCCCGACCTCTGGATCGCCGGGCCGCTCTCGGTGGTCGGCGGCATGGGCAATGGCGTCGTGATCGTGCGTTTCCGCACGATGATGCAGCGCGAGACGCCGCCGCACGAGCGCGCCAGCACGATCGGCTTCGCGTACGCGGTGACGTTCGGCATGATCGTGGCCGGCCAGATCGCCGTCGTGCCGCTGTCGAACGTGCTCGGTCAGCGCGCGACGTTCACGACCGCCGGCACGATCTTCGCGCTCGGCGGCGTCGTCGCGGCGCTCTGCTGGCCCAGTCGGGTGCTGGAGCCGGCGCGCATCGAGGCCGTCACGGAGGCCTCCCCCGTCGCTGCACGATAATCATGATTATGTTAAGTAAGACACGAATGCCTCGTCCCCGCCGCTCGGGCCCTTAGCTCGCCGGCGCTCCCCGGCGTGCGGCATGGTGCTCTTCTAGACAGCTCAGCAAGCGGCGCAACTCGCTGCGCTCCTCGCCGGAGAGCGGCTCGAGCAACGCGGCCTGTGCAGCGTCGACCCGGACGTTCAGCTGTTTCAGCGCCTCGCCTCCCGCGGGCGTCAGGGCAATCAGGTTGCGGCGCCGATCGTGTTCGTCGCGCACGCGTGCGACCAGCCCGTCGCGCTCGAGGTCGTTGAGCACGGCGTGCAGGTCGCTTCGATCCATCCATACGCGCCGGCCGAGCGCCGCCTGGCTGGTCGACCCCTGCTCCTCGAGCGCCGTGAGCACGGCGAAGTGCTGCTTGCGCACGCCCGCCTCTCCAAGCGTCTGGCTGACGATCCGGTTGGCGTGCCTCGCGACCTGCCCGACCAGCCAGCTCGGCAGGCGCGACAGCGCCCGCGGCTGCTCCCGATCGGCTGTCGTCACTGGCTCCATTGTCAGGAGCGTAGCCGAAAAACGTTGGTGTTCCCACGCATCTCTGTTATGTTGCCGCCACCAACGTTGGACGTACCAACGAAAGTGGCACCACCGAGAGGAGCAACCATGACCACCGCCGACCTGCAGGCAATCGCCGATCGCCAGGCGATCGCCGACCTGATCAGCGGCCTCGGCCTCTGGCTGGACGAGAAGCGCTTCGACGAGGCGCGCTCCATCCTGACCGAGGATGTCACCGTCGATTCCCCCGGGGGCTCCACGCAAGGCGTCGACCTGGTGGCCGACCAGGCCCGCCGCAACCACGACGCGGACAGCACCCAGCACGTGATCACGAACATCGTGATCGACCTCGAGGGCGACCGGGCCACCGCCTCGGCCAACCTCATCGCCACGTTCGTCGAGGACGCCGACGAGGCGACCTACTCCCTCGGCGCCCGCTACGGCTTCAGGGCCGTCCGCGGGCCACAAGGATGGCGCCTCTCGCGCGTGCACGTGGCCCCTGCGTGGAGTCGCGGTCGACGCCCCGTCGTCAGCTGACGCACTCCGGATGGGCCTTGGTGAACCGCTCGGTCGCGGCCGGATGCGCGAGCAGCTTCGCGCGCGGCCGGATCGGGCGGCGCACCAGGTTGCCGCCGCAGTTCGGGCAGATCCCGTGGAATCGATCCTCCGCGCAGTCGGCGCAGAGCGTGCACTCGTAGGTGCAGATGCGGGCCTGATCGCTCTCGGGCGGCAGGTCGCGGTCGCAGCACTCGCAGTTGGGCAGCAGCGTCAGCATGGCCTCAAGTATCCCAGGCCGATCAGGAGCGGATGCGAAGATTTTCGCGATCGTAGAGCGTGTCGGCTGCCAATTCGGCAGGCACGAGCTGCCCGAGCGCCTCGACCCCGAACGGCGTGTCGGGCGCCAGCTCGCGCGGCAGGTACGCGCTCGCGATCATCCGGCCGACGGTGTAGCCGTAGGCGGCGCTGCGCACTCGCCCGACCACCGATCCGTCCGCCACCACCGCCTCGCCGCCGTACACGCACGCATAGCGACCGTCTCCCACGAGCAGCGTGCGCAGCCGTCGCTCGATGCCGCGCTCTCGCTGCGCCTCCACGGCTGCGCGTCCGACGAACGCGCCCTTGCGCTCCAGGTCGACGCAGAAGCCGAGGCCCGCCTCGTCGGGCGTGTCGCCGGCCGTGAGATCACTGCCGAATGCCCGGTAGCCCTTCTCCATCCGCAACGAGTCGAGCACGCGGTAGCCGACGGGCCGGATGCCGTAGCGCGCGCCGGCGGCCCCCAGCCGATCCCACACCTGTACCCCCCACTTCGGCGCGACGTACAGCTCATATCCGAGCTCGCCGACGTAGGTGATGCGCTGCGCCCACAGCTCCGCTCCGCCCAGCCTCAGTGTCTGCCCGCGACCGAACGGGAACGCCGCGGCGGAGACGTCGTCCCCGCTCACGGAGCCCAGCACGTCGCGCGCGTGCGGGCCCCACATGCCGATCACGCAGAGGGCGTCCGTCTCGTCGCGCACTTCGACCGGGTCGTCGCCCGAGCGCATGTGCAGGCACAGCCAGCCGAGGTCGGAGTCGATCGCCGCCGCGCCCGTGACGACGCGGAACCGGTGATCGCCGAGGCGCGTCACGGTGACGTCGGCGACGATGCCGCCGCGCTCGTTCAGGAACTGCGTGTAGACGACGCTGCCCGAGCTGCGGTCGACGTGCGCATCGCACACGCGCTCCAGCAGTGCGGCCGCACCGGGGCCGGAGACGGCGATCTTGCCGAACGACGTCATATCGATCAGGCCCACGCGCTCGCGCAGCGCGGCGGACTCCTCGGCCAGCACGGCGGAGTACGGCGGCTCGGCCCAGCCGAAGCCTCGCTGCTCCTCCCCCGCCCGGCGCCAGGGCTGTCCGGGCTCGCAGTAGTCGGCCCGCTCCCAGCCGTTCTTGGTTGCGAAGACGGCGCCCGCATCCTGCATGCGCTCGTGCAGCGCGCTCGTGCGCTTGGGGCGGCCCAGGACGTCGCTGTCGAGCGGATAGCGCAGGCGGTAGTAGTAGCGGTAGGCCTCGCGGGCGTTCTCGGAGGCGTAGACCGGATCGCGGTGCACGGCGCCGAAGCGCCAGGGCCGGTAGGCCTGCAGGTCGAGCTCGCTCTCGCCCGAGGTCACGAGCTCGGCCACGGCCTTGCCGATGCCTCCGGCACCGCCGAAGCCGTTGAGCGAGAGGCCGGCGGCCACGAAGAAGCCGGGCACGCCGGGCAGCTCGCCGACGAGCGGGTTGCCGTCGGGCGTCATGGCGTCCGGATGGCAGACGAGCTTGACCACCCCGGCGTCGGCGAGAAACGGGAAGCGCCGCGCGGCGCCCTGCATGAGCGGCGCGAAGCGCGCCTCGTCGGCGGGCACGGTCTGGCCGCTGTGGTCCCACGGCACGCCGTCAAGCCAGCGCGCGGCGGGATCGTGCTCGTAGCCTCCGAAGAGTGCTCCGCCGGCCTCGGACTTGCCGTAGACGAGGTAGTCGGGGTCGCGGAAGCACGGCAGGTCATGCGGGAGCTCGTGCCCGGGCACGGCGGCCAGCGCGATGTGCTGGTGCTCGACGGGCGTCGAGACGAGGTGGGCTCCCACGAGCGCCGCCACCTGCGGTGCCCACATGCCTGCCGCGTTGATCACGACCTCGGTCTCGATGCGTCCAGTCTCCGTGAGCACGGCGCACACCTCGTGCCTGGGCCCGAGCTCGATGCCGGTCACGCGCTCGGCCGTGCGGATCTCGGCGCCCAGGTCGCGCGCAGCGCCCGCGAGCGCGTAGGTCGCCGAGTGCGGATCGAGATTGCCGTCGCCGGGCATGTAGACGGAGCCGTAGAGCGATTCCGGGCTGGCCTGCGGCAGCAGGCCCAGCGTCTCGGCGGGCGACGCGAGCTCGACCTCGAGGCCGATCGCGCGCGCCCGCGACACGCCGCGCTGCAGCTCCGCGAGCGACTCCGGGCTGGACGCGATGCGCACGCTGCCGACGGTCTCGAACACCCCGAGCTCGCGGTAGAGCTCGATGCTGTAGCGGCGAAAGCGCATCATCGTGGGCGACGGGTTGAACTGCGTGACGAGACCCGCTGCGTGGCAGGTGGAGCCGCTCGTGAGCGGGCCCTTGTCGAGCAGGACGAGATCGCTCCAGCCCGCCCGCGCGAGGTGGTAGGCCACGCTGCAGCCCGTGATGCCGCCACCGATGATGACCACCCGGGCGCGATCGCGCACGTTCCCTCCTCCGCTGTCCGCAGCCGACTTCCGGCTGCAAGGCTAATCGTGTGCGCGGCCGGAAGGAGCAGGCGTCGAGGCGTCGAAATTCCCCGGCACGACGCGCTGGTTCCCTTCGCGAGTGCTCCCCCCCTCGACACCTCTCCGGCACTCGTCAGCCAAGGATGCAGCGCGATCCCGTGGCGGCCGGCGGCCTGAGCCGGCC
>JALYLC010000164.1 GCA_030774435.1 Actinomycetota bacterium | reverse complement strand
CCCGGCGGCGACCGGCGGCGGCGTGCCGAAGCGGACGTATGGGAAGCTGATCGCACTGGTCTGAGGGTGCAGCTCCGTACTCGCGAGCGCTTGCGCGGTCGGGAGGCCGTCCTCGCCCTCGGCCACCAGCGACACCCGCAGGATCCCGCCATCTCCCCCGCTGTACTCACCAACGCCCTCCGGGTTGACGACGACGTAGAAGCGCACGCCCATGACACTCCCGCTCCAGGACGGGCGGAAGCGGAAGGCGAGCGTGGTCCCGTACTGACCGCCGATGCGCGTGTTCGCGAGCGCGTCGGCTCCCACGCGCGGGCCGATCCACACGCTGCCCTTCCCCGCCGCAGACCTCGCTGCGCCAAGGCCGCAGCCTGCGACCAGCAGCGCGACGATGACCAGCGCGAACGACGCGCGCCGGTGGCCACGCCCACTGCGCAGGTCAGACTCCCACCGGTTCGCGGGAAGCGCGCTCGGACGGCGCTACGGCGTCGAGCAACTTCGCCGCGAGAATCCGATAGTCGTGGTGCTCCTCGGCCCGGCGGCGGCCGCGCGCGCCGAGCTCGCTGCGCTCCTCGGCGGGTAGCGCGGCGAGCCGCGCGATCGCCGTCGCGAGCGCGCCGGGATCCTCGGCCTCGACCGAGATGCCGCACTCGCACTCGGCCACGGGGTCGGCGGGCGCGCTCGTCGCGTGCAGGATCGGCCGTGCCGCCGCCATGTAGTCGAACAGCTTGTTCGGACTCACGCCGAAACGGTAGATGCTGCGCCGCTTCCAGCCGAGATAGAGGGCATCGCAGGCCTCGAGTGCGGCGCGCACGGCGCGCTTCGGAATGCGCCCGAGGAAGTGCACGCTGGCGAGGCCGGCCTCGGCCGCCTGCCGTTCGACGGCGGCGCGCTCGGGGCCGTCGCCCCAGATCAGGAACGCGACCGGCGCGTCGCGCAGACGCCCCGCCGCGGAGATGAGATCGTCGATCGCATTGGCGAGGCCGATCCCGCCGGCATAGCCGACGAGGAAGCGCCCCTCGGCACGCAGCGAGCTCGCCAGCTCGCCCTGCTCGGCCGGCAGCGGCTCGCCCGCATCGGCCTCGGCGATTGAGATGCCGTTTGGCACGTGCACGAAGCGCTCGAGTGGCATGCCGCAGGTGACGAGGTGCCGATCCGCGGCGGGCAGGATCGAGACGACGGTGTCTGCGCTCGAGCAGGCGTCGCGCTCGGCTCGCGCCATGAGCCGGACGAACGGATGCCTGGGCGACATGCCGCCGAGCTCGACGGGCGTCAGGGGCCACAGGTCGTGCACCTCGAAGACGAGGCGGGCTCCGCTCCTGCGCGCTGCTGCGCGCGCGCCGTAGATATCGAGCGGATGGGTCGAGGAGGCGATCACGACGTCGGGCCGGAAGTCATCGGCGAGCGCCCGGCTGCGCGCACGCAGTTGCGCGGCGAAGGCGAGGATGTTGGCGGCGCGGCGGGCGCCGTTGCCGTCGTAGCGGGGCAGCCTCAGCCACTCGAACTCGACGCCATCGACGACCTCCCGACTCACGCGGCGCGCGAGCTCGGGGTTGCGCGCGCGCACGTGCGAGGGAGCACCGGCCACGATCAGCACCTCGTGCCCGGTGGCCTGCCACTCGCAGGCGAGTATGTGCGGCCGGAACTCCATGCCATCGCGCGGTGACCCTGCGTACTGGTTGATGAGCAGGATGCGGTGACTCGAGCTCATAGCTCGCTGGCAGCCGCCAGCTGGTTCCGCCCAGCCGCGTCCTTGAGGACGGTGGCGAGGTCGGGCACCGCGCTGATCGCCTGCTCGTAGTCCTCGTGCCGGCCGATGTCGAGCCAGAGCCCGTCGTACCTGTACGAGGCCACCCGCTCGCCAGCCGAGAGCGCCTTGAGCACGAGATCGGGGAAGTCGAGGAATGCGCCAGGCCTGATCAGGCGCAGAAGGCTAGGGCTGAGCGCGTAGACGCCCATCGACACCGCGTGCTCGCTACTCGGCTTCTCGAGGTACCCGGTGACGTTCTGCAGCGAGCCGTCGCCTTTGCCGTTGCCGTTGCCGTTGACATTCTCGACCTCGATGACGCCGAAGTCGATGGTCGCGCGCCGTACCTGCGTAGCAATCGTCAAGGCACTGCCGCCGGCGACGTGCACGGCCATGAGCTCGGCGAAGTCGAGCGTCGTGATGACATCGCCGTTGAGCATCAGGAACGGCTCGTCGAGCCCGCGCACCCCCGCGAGGGCGCCGGCGGTACCGAGCGGCTCGTCCTCGTAGTGGTATTCGATCGACACGCCGTAGGCCGAGCCGTCGCCGAAGACCGCCTCGATCAGCTGCGAGAGGTAGCCGACGGCGAGCGTCAGCCGGGTGAAGCCGTGCACGCGCAGTTGCTCGACGAGCAATTCGAGAATCGCCCGCTCGCCGATCGGGAGCAGCGGCTTGGGCAGGATCGTGGTGAACGGCCCGAGGCGCGTGCCCTTGCCCCCGGCGAGAATGACGGCCCGCATGTCGCGTGCGTTGCGTGCGCGGATGATCATGCGCAGGCCTCGCGCAACGTCGTAGCTACAAACTCGACCTGCTCGTCCGTCATGTGGGCGAAGAGCGGCAGCGTCAGCGCGCGCCGCGCGGCCTCGTCGGTGACAGGTAAGTGCGCAGCCGCGGGCTCATACATCGAGAAGCGGTGCGCCGGCGGGTAGTGGACGCTCGTCTGGACGCCGGCCGCGCTCAGCTCGTCGCGTACGGCCTCGCGGTCGAGACCCGCGTCGAGCACGACCGTGAAGAGGTGGTGCGCGAGCGTCGCGCCGAACGGTGGGACGAGCGCCGGAGTCAGCCCCCGGGCGCCCGCGAGCAGCTCGCGGTAGCGGGCGTCGAGCGCGGCGCGGCGGCTGTTGTCGTCGTCGAGCCGCGCGAGCCGGCTCAGCCCCAGTGCGGAGCGCGCCTCGTCGATGCGGAAGTTGTGGCCGAGCGCGACGACGTCGTAGCTCGCGGTGTGGCCCTGATGGCGCTGCCAGGAGAGCGAGGTCATGCCGTGCGAACGCAAAAGGCGCACGCGCGCGGCCGTCTCATCGTCGCGGCAGACGAGCATGCCGCCCTCCCCGATCGCGAGATTCTTGTTCGAGAAGAAGCTGTAGGCGCCCGCGAATCCGAGCGTGCCGGCGTGCTCGCCGCCGATCCGCGTGCCGAGGGCGTGGGCGCTGTCTTCGAGCAAGCGCAGGCCGTGACGCTCCGCCAACTCGCGCAACGCGAGACTCTCGCCGGGGTGTCCGCCGTACTGCATGCAGAAGATCGCCTTCGTGCGGCTCGTGACCCGCGCTGCCACGGAATCCGGGTCGAGCCACGGCTCGGTCGGCGAGACGATGTCCGCGAAGACCGGCGTCGCGCCGGTGTAGGCGATGCTGTTCGGCGTCGCCACGAATGTCAGCGACGGGACGATGACCTCGTCGCCGGCGCCGAGATCCGCCGCGAGCGCGATCAGGTGGAGTGCGGCCGTGCAGTTCGCGACGGCCACCGCGTGCGGCGCGCCGGTGTAGGCCTCGATCGCCTCCTCGAACTCACGGGCGCGCGGTCCCTGGCTGAGCCAGCCCGAGCGATAGACATCGGCGACGGCGGCGAGATCTTCGTCGCTCACCACGACGTCCGCGAGCGGGACCCGCCAGGGTACGGCCTCGACGCGCGCCATCAGTTGCGGAAGCCGGGGTCGTAGGGGTCGCCGAACGAGCCGGCCTCGAGGTCGCGCACGAGCTCGGCAATGCCGTCGGGGACCGTCATCGTCGTCTCGAAGCCGAGCCGCGTGCGGATCTTCTCGAAGCTGACCTTGTAGTCACGTGGATCCTGGCTGCGGCTGACGTAATGAACCTCGCCCGCGCTGACGTGCTCGCGGATCTTTTCGACAAGATCGAGCTTGCGATAGTTCTCGCTCGAGCGCCCCACGTTGTAGACCTCCCGGTCGACGGACTCGAGCGGGGCGTCGAGCACCATGCGGATCGCGGCGGCGACATCGCGCGCGTGGACGTATGGACGCCAGAACTGCTCTCCGAAGACCTCGAGGTCGCGCCCAGCCCAGAGATCGCGCGTAAACTCGTTGACGGTGAGGTCGAAGCGCATGCGCGGCGCGGCGCCGTAGACGGTCGCAAAGCGCAGACAGGTCGGGTGCAACGTGTCGCTCTGGAGACCGAGCAGCATCTCCTCGATCTGCACCTTCTGCGCGGCGTAGAGCGATACGGGTCGCAGCTCGCCGTCCTCCGAGATCGGCGTCGTCGGATCGAGCATTCGGCCGTAATTCGAGCATGTGGAGGCGAAAACGAACCGCGTGACGCCGGCGGCCTCGGCGTCGGCAACGAGCGCGGTGCTGCCGCCGACGTTGACGTCGTGCGAGAGCTGCGCGTCGCGCGCGCAGGCCGGATCGCCGACGATCGCCGCGAGATGTACGACCGCGTCGACGCCAAGGAGCGCCCCAGCGCGTGCGGTGCCGTCGCGCAGGTCGCCCTCGATCACCTCGACGCCCTCCCGCTCGAGTTCCACGGCGACGGCGCGCTGGCCGTGGAGCAAAGAGTCGAGCACGCGAACGCGCCTGCCAGAGGCAATCAGCTCGCGGGTGGCATGCGCGCCAATGTATCCTGCGCCCCCCGTGATCAGAACCGCCTCGTTCATGTGGCCCGCTTTCTCTTGGTGTCGGGATAATACGCAATAGGTATACCCGCGTTTTGTTTCGGGGTACGCCTCGACAGTCCTTGGGGATTGGCAAGACCCCCCAATCAGGCGGTGGCAGACAGCACAAACCGGCTGCCGAGGCGAG
>JALYLC010000163.1 GCA_030774435.1 Actinomycetota bacterium | reverse complement strand
GTCTTAGGGGCGGGGCGGCTCGGACACGCCACACGAACGGCTTGACCGGCCTAGCTCAGCGGCTACGGACACAAATGCCTCTGCGAGGGGCGCCGGCGGCGGATGCGGGCGCCGTGGTGGGTTGTCGGGACGTGGTTGCTCGCATTCCCCTTGATGGGAGCAGCCTTGCTTGTGTTTGGGTTGTTGGCCTCCCGGATCAGTGAGCATCACCCGCCTTCCTGGGATAGCCAACTCCTCCGCTTCCTTTCACCGCCTAGACTAGGAACAGAAGTCGACAAAACGGCTACTATCTGCCATAGTTAATGGCTACTATCAATAGTGTGAAAAGGCTAGGAATCGTGGTGAGAGATGGCTAATATACCCTCCGCCTACCGGCGGCGGCTTGTCGATGTGGTTCTTGACGATCTTTTGACGGAGTTGCCGGCGGTCATGATTGTGGGCGCTCGCGCCGCCGGGAAGACGACGACGATCAGCCGCCGCGCCGCGACGACGGTGCGACTGAACGTTCCGGCAGAGGCGGCCGCATTCGAGGCTGATCCCGATGCGGCGCTCCGTGGTCTCGACGAGCCGGTGCTTCTCGACGAGTGGCAGGCCGTGCCAGGGATACTCGGAGCCGTACGCCGGGCTGTCGACGCCGATTCGCGCCCCTCCCGCTTCCTGCTCACCGGCTCTGTCCGCGGCGAGTTCGAGAACGAGGTCTGGCCTGCGACCGGGCGGATCGTTCGGGTACCGATCTATCCGATGACGCTCCGCGAGCAGCTTGGCAAGGTGGACGGGCCCACCTTCTTCGACAAGGTCGCGACCCGAATGGAGCTGACGGTGCCGCGCGACACGCCCGATCTCCGCGGATATGTCGAACGTGCCGTGGCCGGGGCGTTCCCGCAGCCCGCGCTTCTGTTGACGGGTGCTCGCCGCCGCGCTTGGTTCGAGAGCTACGTCGACGACCTGCTCACCCACGATGTCGAGCAGGCCGAAGAGCCGAGGACGCGCCGGCGCGATCCGCAAAGGCTCCGCCGCTACTTCGAGGCGTACGCGCTCAACTCCGCCGGCCTGGCCGACCACAAGACGATCTACGACGCCGCTCAGGTCAACAAGATGACCGCGGTCGCCTACGAACAGCTGCTGACCCAGCTCTACGTCCTCGAACAGGTCTCCGCGTGGACGTCGAACCGCTTGAAGCGGCTCGTGCACTCGCCCAAGCGTTATCTCATCGACGCCGCACTCCTCACCAGTGCGCTGCGTCTCGACAGCAACGGAGTCCTCCGCGACGGCGACCTGCTGGGGCGCGTCCTCGACACATTCGTCGCCGCGCAACTCCGCCCCGAGGTCGCGCTCTCCGAATGCACCCCGCGGCTCCACCACCTGCGCACCGAAGGCGGCACCCACGAGATCGATCTCATCGCCGAGCTAGGCGGAAATCAGCTGATCGCGATCGAGGTCAAGGCCGACGCCGCCCCGAAGGCCAAAGACTCACGACACCTCGCCTGGCTGCGCGACGAGCTTGGCGACCGCTTCATCGCCGGCGTCCTCTTCCACACCGGCCCGCGGATCTACCGCATCGCCGAGCGAATCATCGCTGCACCCATCTCCACACTCTGGAGTTAGCCGCCCGCTCAGGCCTCAGCCACCAGCGATCTGGACTCAATGTCCGTTCTACACTTCGTCGTGGTGATGCGCCGGCGCGCGTTCTGGGTGATCGGCATCGTCGTTCTGGCCGCGCTGGCGTCCTCGTGCGCCGGCGGCACCGGCGCCGGTCCGGCACGGAACCTGATCGTGTTCTCGAGCGACCGCGCCCTGCCGCCGCGGTCGGAGGCAGGAGACTTCGACACGCGCCGCCTCGACCTCTACCTGATGAACGCCGACGGCAGCCACGTCAAGCGGCTCACCAGGAACTTCCTCACCGATGTGTTCCCGGCTGTCTCGCGGGACGGGAAGAAGGTCGCCTTCACACGCGACCTCCACGGCTACGCGCAGGTCTTCGTCATGGACCTGCGCAACCGTAAGGTGAGCATGCTCACCCACGCGCACGCGAACAGCGGGCTGCCCGCCTGGTCGCCCGACGGCCGGCTGATCGCCTTCGCCACCGACCGCAACGCTCCCAACGAGGGAGACGGGATCTGGGTCATGAACGCCGACGGCAGCGCCCAGC
>JALYLC010000162.1 GCA_030774435.1 Actinomycetota bacterium | reverse complement strand
GAGAACATCGCGCAGAACCGCCAGATGCGGCGACAGCTGGAACGGGCACGCAAGGGCAAGCGCCGCTAGCGCCGACGCCACTCCGGCGGAACCGGGACTTCATCCTGCTCTGGAGCGGGCAGGTGGTCTCGACGGTCGGCACGCGCATCACGGGCGTCGCCTATCCCCTGCTCGTCCTTGCGCTCACGCACTCGCCCGCGAAAGCCGGGATCGTCGGCTTCGCGCAATCCCTCCCGTACATGCTCTTCTACCTGCCCGCGGGCGCCCTCGTCGATCGCTGGAACCGCAAGCGGGTCATGCTCATAGCCGATGCCGGTCGCGCGATGGCGCTCGGAAGCCTCGCGCTCGTCCTAGCCTTCGGATCGCTCACGCTCGCGCAGATCGTGATCGTCGCATTCGTCGAAGGCTCGCTGTTCGTCTTCTTCAGCCTGGCGGAGTCAGCCGCGTTGCCGCAGGTCGTCCCGAAGGAGCAACTGCCGACTGCGGTCGCTCAGAACCAGGCGCGTGTGCAGGGAGCCGATCTCGTGGGCCAGCCGCTGGGCGGGGCGCTCTTCGGGATCAGCCGCCTGCTGCCGTTCGCGGCCGACGCGGTGTCGTATGCCGTGTCGTTCGTATCGCTTCTCTTCGTGAGGCCGCCATTCCAGGAGGAACGTGCTCCGACGCCGGCGAGCCTGCGAGCAGACATAGCCGAGGGCATCGTCTGGCTCTGGCGGAGACCGTTCCTTCGCATTGCGGTGCTACTCATCGCGGGCTCGAACTTCGCATTCAGCGCCATCACACTCGCGTTGATCGTCCGGGCGAAGGACCTCGGGGCGTCGCCTGGCACGATCGGGATCATGCTCGCGTTCTCGGGAGCGGGCGCAATACTCGGGTCGTTCGTTGCCCCGTGGGCGCAGAGACATGTACCCGCAAAGATCGTGATCATCGCTTCGCTCTGGATCTGGGCGCTTGCTGCTCTCGCCCTGCCGCTGTTCAGGAATCCGCTCGCCTTGGGAGCCGTTTGGGGTTTCGCCGGCTTCTTCGGGCCGGTGTTCAACGTGACGTTCGCGAGCTACCGCTACGCGCTCGTCCCCGACCGCCTCCTGGCTCGAGTCGGGAGCGCGGCCCTCGTGGTGGCCTGGGGAGCGATTCCTCTGGGCCAACTGACGGCGGGGTTTTTGCTCCAGAGCCTCGGCGCAGTCAAGGCGATCGTCGCTCTCGGGGGCGTGATGGTTGCGGTGGGAGTTGCGGCCACCGCCGCGCGGAGCATCCGCAGGGCGCCCCGGGTCGACGAGCTACTGGCACTAGAGCCGGTGCCGTAACCAGACGTTCGGCTCAACGTGACGGCCACGGCCGTCACGCACGTAGAGCGGCGCAAGCATCTCCGGGACGACGTAGTCACCGTCGTCCGGGAATTGCATCCCCGTCCACTCTTCCCAGTCCGACACGGGGCAGTCCATCTCCATCGATTCGGGCGCCGGCGCAAGGATCTCGCCGCCGATGCGTTCGTGCACGCGGAGCCACGGATCGAAATGCGTGCCGTCCGGCCGGCGCCACTCCATGTAGCGCTCGATCGCGATCAACGGATACCGGGCCTTCAATGTAGGTCGCACCGGGGCGATCAGCTCACGCAGCCCACCTGCCGCAGCGGCGTCGCGCATCTCCTGCAGCATCCTCGCCGCCAACCCTTGCGACTGCCGGTCCGGTCGCACCGAGATCGCGAGCGCGGAGAGCACGGTCGGCTCGCGTCCGCTCTCGAACGCATTCAAAAACGCCTCATCCCACCCCGAGGGCAGATCGTCGTCCGTCCCGTCCCACGGCGTCGGCACTGAGTGCAACTCGGCCACCAGCTCGTCTCCGTCGAGCAAGCCGAGCTGGAAGTCGGGGAAGTCCTCGTAGAGGCGACCCCAGTACTTGTTCCCAGGAACGTTGTTCTGGAGGTACTCGGGGAACGTCTGCTGGGACAAGACCTCGTAACGGATCGCCCGCAGGTCCGGTTCGTCCGCGTAGCGAACGAGCCTCACGAGGATTCGACGAGCGCAACCGCCTGCGCAGCGAGACCCTCGCGCCGGCCCGTGAAGCCCAGACGGTCGGTCGTCGTCGCGCGCACGTTCACCGGCGCACCGACGACCGCGCTCAAGGCGTCGACCATCTCCGCCCGACGCTCCGAGATCCGCGGCTCCTCGCCGATCAGCACGCAATCAGCATTCGACACCGCATAGCCC
>JALYLC010000161.1 GCA_030774435.1 Actinomycetota bacterium | reverse complement strand
CGATGTCCCAATCGACGAACGCTGCGCTGTCGATGTCCACCGAGAAGAGGGAGCACGCTTCGCGGGGCAGCGATTGCCACCAAGCGGAGTAGTCGCCCTGCCGAATCTCATCGTCCTCGACGAGGATTGCCCTGCCGTGGAGCTGGAACTCGCCCTCAGAGCCATTGATGTCAGCAACGCTGCTGTGGATGGAACAGCGCTGATCCCGCAGCAGGTCACCAGCCTTGCCCGATCTCGACATCATGCCCAGCAGGAGATGTCCGATGACGAGGTAGGGTTCGACCGGGCTGATGCGCGGCGAACCGTCGCTGCGCAACGTTCCCAGCAAGGCGACGCTGGTCCGTTCAAAGCGCTCCTTCCCGAGGCGCGCCAACTCGGGAGCCGCGACTTCGAAGTCCCGCCAAATCATCCGTTGAGCAGGATAACGTCGACGCCACCGATGACGCCCTCTGGTTAGCCGGCTGACACCTCCTTGGGCGCGTAGACGCCGTCGACGAAGCGGGCGCCGCCGAGCAGCAGGGTCATCATCGTCAGCCCACCGTTCAGCGGGCGCCCCCGGTTGCTCGAGGCGCTGCGCGATCTTGAACACCAGTAGTCACGTGGGGCGCCGGCGGTCTGACTGCAAGCCGTCACAGCCAGCGTGCGAACAGCACGGCGAGCGCGACCGCGAAGAGCGCCAGCCATAGGATGGACAACGCCCCTTCGGGCGCCTCGATGATCGTGCGCGCGTCAATTGCCTCCTGGGACCCGTCCGAGTAGACAATCTCGCCGCTTACTCGGACGGCACGGCGGCGGATCGAGCGCGCGCGCGTGGAGAGCCGGCGCTGCGCGAGGCTCAGCAATGCCGCAGCCAGCGCAGCAAGCGCAGTCGGCACCGGATGCCCGCCCGTTGCGTAGGCGGTCGCCGCGACGGGGAAGGCGCCCCAGCCGAGCGCGAATCCGACATCCGAGTGGACTAGAGGCACCTCGAACGCGTAAAGAGGGACGAGCGCGGCGCCACCGAGCACAAACAGAAGAAAGAGCGGTCCGAGCCTCCTGGCCGCGACCAGGCCGAGCGCGACCGCGACCAACAGCGCCGCCACGCCGAGCGTAAGGAGGACGCGCGATGGGATTCGTGTGCGCAATGGTCGCCCGTGCAGCTCGTCGAACGCGTGGGCCCCTACGCCCACGGCGAGCCCGAACGCGACCAGCGCGCCCGCGACGATCTGCGGATCGGGCGCGGGCGAGAGCGCCGCGCCGAGGAGGACATACGAGAGATGCCACACGGTGTACGGCGGATGGAGGAGGGTCCAGTAGTCGCGCCATCCCCCGCCGCGAGCCGCATAGAACGCGGGCGCTAGCGCTGCCGGCGCGAATGGCGCGGGCGCGGGGGCATGCGGCGGCTCGCCCTTCGTCGCGCTCATGACGACACCGCCACCGAGGCTCATGCGCAACGTGCGCACGTCGCCCAGGCCAGCCTCACGCCAGTAGCCCTCGACGGCATCGAGGGGGTGAGCGGCGTAGAAGTGTTCGATGCTCGGACCGAGGAACGCGCCGACCGCGGACCACTGCGCGGAGACGATGCGACCCGCGAGCGGAAGACCGACTCGCGTGTAGAGCCACCACAGCGGACGCCAGATGCCCCTCGGAAGACCGAACTCCACCATCGCGATGCGACCGCCGGGCTTTACGACTCGTGCGAGCTCGCGCATCGTCGCCGCGGGATCGTCGACGTAGCGCAGGAGATACGTGAAGCTAAGGTGGTCGAACGCCGCATCGGCGAATGGCAGACGCTCCGCATCCGCTTGGACGATCGCCTCGAAGACACCGTTGCGGGTCCGCGCGACCCGCAGCATGTCGGCGCTCTGATCGAGGCCGACGATCGCGCAGCCGTAGCGATCGTGCAGCGCCAGCGCGACCATCCCCGTGCCGGTGGCCACATCGAGCACGCGATCGGTTGATCGGGCGTCGATCGCGGCGACCAGGGCCCGCCGCCATCGGGGATCCTGACCGAGCGAGAGGATCGCTGCGGCGCGGTCGTATGACTCCGCGATATTGGTGAAGATGCGCTTCGCGTCACCGGCGGCCATCACGCGAGTGTGGCAGACGACGACCGTAATTGGGGCGACCTCGTGACCGCCATCCCGGGCGACAAAGCCCGGCCTCTGGACGGACTGCATCGGCTCCGAGGCCGGGACTCCCCGCCCGATCGGGCAGGCGACAACCTGGCTCGCCCCACCTTCGCTAGAATCGCGCCCCGTGGAGAAGCTCTGCAGGGCCTCCCGATCGAGGAGCGGATCGCCCGCTCCTGGCCCGAATCCGAGCACGCCTCAGCCCGGAGAGGATGGATCGCCTCAAGATCGCCGAGGGCTGCTGCGGAAGGCGATCTATGAGCTCGACTGCGAGGCCGCGTAGAGTGGCCGGACAATGCCTCTGAGCAGAGAGCAGTTTGACGAGATCGACCGGCGGTCGAGCAGGAGAAAGCGCCGGGCGGCTGGGTGATTTCGGAGATTCACACGCCCGAATATCGCGAGCAGTTTCTCCGGCTCTCCCAAGAAGGCGGGGCAGCCCAGGAAGCGGTAGTCGACTACCTGGACTCCATCGTCAAGGCCTGAGGAGTTGTGAGACTAGGTGGGCGACACGCCCGAGCTGACCGGTATCGAGATGGAGCACCTCGATCGCGCCATGCGCCGCTACCTCGAGGGTGACGACGGCCCGCGCAAGATCACAGACAACATCGCCAAGCAGGAGATGCTCGACGAGCTGCTTGGCGGCCCGCTCGGCGGTCTCATCGCCGCGGATAACCCCGCGCAGCGAGAGAAGGTGGCCGCGTACATCGCGCAGCGTCAGGCCTAGACTGCCTCGGGGGGTCCGAGACTTCTCCCCCCGATCTCGGGCTTCCCCGTTCCCGTAGAGTGTTCGTTGCCCGGTCAGTCGCTACCGCCTCTGGCGGGGCGCTTGATTTCCTGAGTTCGTCAAATGGAGCCACTACCGGAAGCTCCCTTCTTCACGTGACTCTCAGGCGTGAGCGTAGCCATCCTCGCGCTCGGGGTTCGCCCTTGCCGTGCAGCGGATTGCTGACTTGGCTCTACTACCTTCCGACGACTCCAGCAACGGCGTTCTGCGCCGCCGCCGGCAACGGCGACTCTCGGTACCGACGAGAAAGGAGCGAGCATGAGGTTCACCCATCTCCACATCCCGGTCCGCGATCTCGCGGGCGCGCTCGATTGGCTGGCGAAGGTATGGGACAGCCGACCGTCATTCGAGAATGGCGGCGGGATGGCTGTGCTCGCGGTGCACGGCGCATCGCTGATCCTCGACGCGGCTGACGAGGACGGCATCGCGACGATCGGGTTTGCCAGCGATAACTGCGACGAGGACTATCGTCTGGCGTCGGAGCGAGGTGCCCAGACGCTGGAGGCGCCTGAGGATCGCGCGTGGGGCGTCCGAGCGGCCTATCTCCGAGGCCCCGGTCGGATTACGTTTGAGATCGAGCAGGAGCTAACCCGCTGACCACTGACCCGCCATCGGCTTGCACGACCGAGCGCTCAGCTGGCATCGGCGCGATTCGGTGCTGGGATCTACGGGGCATTCCTGGCCCTCTGAGGTCGTTCCCAGTCTGCGCCTGAGGCAAGGGCCTGCGCCCGCCCAGGACGTCGGCTCCAGTGGCGGGCTCGGGGTCTCGTCAGTAGCCTTTCTGGGTGCTCGAAGGTGGAGTAGAGGCCGGTCCGGCTGTGGCAGTCGCTCTTGAAGCTCAGGCAGACGCTCAGGGGAACGAG
>JALYLC010000160.1 GCA_030774435.1 Actinomycetota bacterium | reverse complement strand
ATCGAGGAGACCGCCGAGCTGTGCCGCGCGCTCGGCGTCGGGGCGCTCGCCACCCCCCTCGACGTGCGCGACCCCGAGGCGGTGGCAGCCTGGGTCGGCGCGGCGAGCGCTGCCCTGGGGCCGCCGCGCCTGCTGATCAACAACGCCGCGGGCAACTTCCTCGCGCACGCCATCGATCTCTCGCCGAACGGCTGGCGCGCCGTGATCGACATCGTGCTCAACGGGACGTTCTACTGCTCCAGCGCGGTGGCGAGGAGCATGCGCGAGGCCGGTGTGGGCGGAGCCATCCTGAACGTGATCGCGACCTACGCCTGGACCGGCAACCCCATGACCGCCCACTCGGCCGCCGCCAAGGCCGGCGTCTGGAACCTGGCTCGGTCGCTTGCGGTGGAGTGGGCGCCGCTCGGCATCCGCGTCAACTGCATCGCGCCGGGGCCGCTCGACAGCGAGGGCGCCGCGGAGCGGCTGTTCCCGACGCCCGAGATCCGCGAGCGCATGCTGGCCGACATCCCGGCGCGCCGCTTCACGACGCTCGACGACGTGGTGGCAAGTGCGCTCTTCCTGCTCTCGGACGACGCGGCGCACGTCACGGGCGAGACACTGACGGTCGACGGCGGCCAGTCGCTGTCGCAGGGAATGTTCCGCCACAGCCCGATCGCGCAACGGCCATGAGCGGCGGCTGGGCCTGGGCGAAGGCCGTTCGGGAGCAGGCGCTGGCGACGCCGATCGCCGGCCGTTACCGGATCGAGACGGTGGCGGACGACCCAGCCTACTGGTCGGCCTGGGAGGCTGCCTTCGGCCGCGACGGCTTCCCACCCGAGCTGTACTTCGCGCGCGGCGCCGACTGGCAGCGACGAGCGGAGCGCCTGGCGGGCTCGCGCGGTGGCGAGGCGCTCGTCGATCGCTGGCTCGTCCGCGACGGCGATCGCGTCGTGGCCGTCTACCGGGGCGAGCAGCTCGACGGCCACACCTACATGACGGGGCACGCCGCGGTGCATCTGGATCAGCGCCGGCGCGGCATCTACCGCGCGGTGATCGAGCGCGTGCTCGAGACCACGCGCGAGCTCGGCTTCACGTCTGTCGTCTCGAACCACGCGCCGGGCAACAACCCGGCGATCATCGCGAAGCTCTCGCTGGGCTTTCGCATCGACCGCCTCGAGCTCGACGCACTGCACGGCCCGTCGCTCTGGCTGCGGTTCTTCCACGACCCCGACGAGCTGGCCGCCTACGAGTTCCGCTGCGGCCTCGCGACGCTCACACCCGAGCTGCTCGCGCGCCGCTACGGCGCGTGGGGGCAGCTCGAGCAGCAGCTCGCAGAATGACCCAAACGGCTACAGCGCCGCATTCGCGAACGATTGCTGCGACACCGGCGCGTTCTGCGCAGGTGTTGAGCGCGCCTTGCGCGGAGCGCGAGGTCGGTCAGCCGCGCAGGGCCTGCTCGAGGCGCGTGACCAGCAGCGAGAAGGCGGAGTCGGTCAGGGCCGGCAGGAGATCCTCGTCGGCGGGCCAGGCAGGGGCGTCGTCGGCGACCGGCCTGCTCTCCGGCGCCGCCCAGGCCCGCACGATCAGCGCGTGCAGGTGCTCTCCGGACTCGAGCCGGTCGTTGAGGTGTCCTTCCGACCAGACGTGCATGCCGGTGATGCGATCGAGGGCGCCCGCGTCCAGCGGGTAGGCGCCGAGTACGCTGCAGCGGCAGCGCACGCCGGGAGCGTGTGCTGCGATAGCCGCCGCCTCGCGCTGCCAGTTGGCGGCGACGACGTCGGGCTCGTTCCCGTCGGGGAGCAGCCACACCTGATCGTCGTCGGCGGGCGGCAGGCTGCCCGAGTAGAGAGCGAACAGCAGGTCGCCTCGCGCGATCGCCTCGGCGGCGACCGCGTGCTGGCGCAGCGTCCCGGCCGTCACGCGCTGCGCGGCGCGGATGGGTCGCCGCCCTCGGCGCGGGAGGTGCCGTGGCCCAGTGCGTCGAGTACCGCGAGCCGCTGCGCTGCGTAGCTGCGCACCGGATGATCCTCCGGCAAGCCGGCGATCAGGCGCTCGACGCGCTCTCGGATCTGGTACGCGAAGTGCGGAGTCGACGGCCCGATCAGGGCGTCGATGTCCTGCGTGGTCGGCTCGCGCATCGGCGAGATCCTAGTAGACGTTCGTTGCGAGGTACCTGAGCAGGTTGGCGAACGCCTCGGGGCGCTCGACCATCGGCAGGTGCCCGCAGCCGGGCAGGAAGTGGATCTCCGCCGAGGGCGCGACGCGCTTGAGGATCTCCGCGTCGCTCGGCGGCACCATGCGGTCGCGCGCGCCCCAGATCGCCGCGATCGGCGCGGACACGAGGGCCGCGTCGTCATCGAGGCCGGTCGAGAACGAGGCGTCCAGGGCCGGCGTGAGCGCGCGCGCGTGTCGCGCGCCGTCGACGATGCGCCGCACCAGGGCCGGATCGACGGCCGACGGGTTGTCGACGAGCAGGGCGAGGGCCGCGCGCCGCAGCGGGGCGAGCGGCAGGAGCCAGTGCTCCCAGCGGAAGGGGGCGCGCCGGAGCAGGTTGTAGGCCGGGACCGCACGCAGCACGCGGAGCTGCCA
>JALYLC010000159.1 GCA_030774435.1 Actinomycetota bacterium | reverse complement strand
CCGAGTCCGCCGGAGTACTGCGGCAGCACGGCGGCGATACCGAACTCGGGCGAGAAGTAGGCGATCGCGTCGGGAGCGTCGGGCAGCGTGGAGTACCAGCTCGCGGCGCCCAGGCGCTCGTCCAGCCGGGCCGCGGCGCGCGCCAGCCGCTCGCGGAAGCCTGCGTCGCCGGCGAGTGCGTCGAGACGCGCGGGCGGCACCGCGGCGAGCATGGCGACGGGGTTGCCGGAGGCCGCGATCAGGCCCTCGGGGTCGACCTCGCCGAGCACCGCGGCGATCTGCTCCTCCCACGTCCAGGCGAGGTTGCGCGCCAGCCGATCGAGCGGCGCGAGTCCGTCGGGCAGCCGCTGCGCGGGCGTGGAATGGTCGGGTGGCGGGGTCATGCCGAGTCTCCCCGGGGGTGGGTCGCGGGTCGTCGTGGGAAGCGCTTGGCGCGCACGCCGTGCAGTCCGCTCGACATGCGCCGCCCGGCACGGCTAGCGTCCAGGTCATCGCCGGAGACGGATTCCCAGGCCGCGAGAGTAGCGTAGCGTGAGCGAGGCCACGCGCTTCCAGATGCTCGTGCGCCCCGGCAACCCGGACTTCCTGGACCTGCCGTGGCGTGAACCACTGGACGAATGGCAGAGCGATCGCCTGGTCGAGGTGACGCGCGGCATCCACCGCCACGTCGTGCGCTTCGTCAGCTACGGCGAGCGGCTCTACGCGCTCAAGGCGCTGCCGCCGCGCGTCGCGCGGCTCGAGTACCGGCTGCTGCGCGAGCTGGACGATGCCGTCGTGCCGGTCGTCGACGCCGTCGGTGTGGTCACGACGGACGTGGGGGACGACAGCCACGAGCACGAGGCCGTGCTGATCACGCGGCACCTCGACTTCTCGCTCCCCTACCGCAGCCTGTTCAGCGGCCCGGGCGTGCCGGACCTGCGCAACAGCCTGCTGGACGCGCTCGCCGAGCTGCTCGTCCGCATCCACGTCGCGGGGTTCTTCTGGGGCGACTGCTCGCTCTCGAACACGCTCTTCCGGCGCGATGCGGGCACGCTCTCGGCCTATCTCGTCGACGCCGAGACGGGCGAGCTCCACCCGCAGCTGAGTCCCGGCCAGCGCGCGCACGACCTGCAGGTCGCCGAGGAGAACGTGGCCGGCGAGCTGCTCGACCTGGAGGCCGCCGAGGTCGGACTGCCCTCGGGCCTCGACCCGATCGAGACGGCGGCGGAGGTGCCGCGCCGCTACGAGTCGCTGTGGTCCGAGCTCACGCGCGAGGAGGTGTTCGGGCCCGACGAGACCTACCGCATCGACGAGCGCTTGCGCCGCCTCAACGAGCTCGGCTTCGACGTCGAGGAGGTCAAGCTCGTGGGCGACGCCGGCGGGCGCAGCCTGCGGCTCAACCCGCAGGTCGTGGAGCCCGGGCACCACCGCAGGCGCCTGCACACGCTGACGGGCCTCTACGTGCAGGAGAACCAGGCGCGGCGGCTGCTCAACGACCTCGCGACCTATCGCGCGACCGGCGAGCGCGCAGGCACGCCCGAGTCGGTCGTCGCCTACCGCTGGCTGACGGAGTGCTTCGAGCCGTCGATCGCCTCGGTGCCCGTCGAGCTGCGCGGCAAGCGCGAGCCCGCCGAGCTGTTCCACGAGATCCTCGAGCACCGCTGGTTCCTGTCGGAGGCGGCCCGGCGCGATGTCGGCATGCCGGCGGCCGTCGGCTCCTACGTCGAGACGGTGCTGCGCCACCGCCCCGACGAGAAAGCGGTGCTGGAGCCCGAGAGCGAAGAGGATCTGCTGTAAAAACAGCCGTGCATATAAAGGGTCAGACCCCTTTATATGCATCGCTCGAAAGGTGTCAGACCCCTCTATGTGCACCGCCGAGGAGGCGCTCTATGCCGGCCAGCGGGACGTGCGCCCAGTCGGGGCGGTTGTCCAGTTCGTAGCGCAGCTCGTAGAGCGCCTTCTCCAGCTCGCAGGCGGCCAGCAGCGCGTCGCGCGCCGGGCCCGCCGGGGGCAGGAGTGACTGGTCGATCACGGCCTCGTAGGCATCCAGGAAGGCGCCGCGCGCGTCCCTCTCCCAGCCGGGCGGCCCCGGTGCGCCGAGCGAGCGTCCCGTCTCGGCGGCATAGGCGAACGAGCGCAGCATGCCCGCGACATCGCGCAGCGGCGTGCTCTTGGCGCGGCGCTCGGCCAGCGGTCGGGCGGGCTCGCCCTCGAAGTCGATCACGACCCAGTCGCCGCGCGCCCACAGCACCTGGCCGAGATGGAAGTCGCCGTGCTGGCGGATCGCCTTGCCTCCGGCGCCGGCGCGCCCGAGCGCGCGCAGGTGCTCGAGCAGCTCGCCGCTGCGTCCGTGGACGGGCTCCGGCAGGCCTGCGAGCAGCGCGCGCCTCTCGTCGTCCGAGCGTTCGCCCAAGGCTTCCGGCCGGAAGGCGTCGTCGCGGTCATCCGAGGCCAGGAGAACGTGCATGCGGGCCGTCACCTCGCCCAGCCGGCCCAGGCGCGAGAGGAAGGCCGCGGGGTCGGCCAGCGATGCCAGCGCGTCCTGCCAGCCGTCGCGCGCGTCCGGGACGAACTCCTGCAGGATGCCGAGCGTCACCGCGAGCGGTGCTCCGGCGTAGCGGTAGGAGCCGAGCAGGCGGGGCGTGTGCTCGAAGCCGTGCGCGTCCAGGAAGCGGAGCATCTCGAGCTCGGCGCCTTCGCCGGCCTCGAGCCGGCGGTAGGCCTTGAGGGCGCAACGCTCGCCGAACACGACCGAGCTGTTGGACTGCTCGCCGCCGATCGCCCTCACCGGCTGAAGCTCGGCGTCGCCTGGCAGCTCGACCGCGAGCTCGAACGCGACCTCGCCGGCGCCCATGGCGAGCGGCGCCGAGCTGCGCAGCGCCCCGACCAGCGCCGCTGCGAGCGCCGGATCGGCGAGGTCGAGCACCAGCGCTCCGTCCCCGGCGAGGCGGTAGGGGAGCTGGTAGAGCTCGCTGCCGCCGGCGACGAAGTCGGTCTCGAACAGCGCCAGGACGCAGTCCGCCGACAGCGCTCCGCTGTCCACGATGCGACCGCCCGCGAGGCTGCGCGACTTGGAGCCGAACCAGCGCTGCTCGCGCACCAGCGCCGCCAGCGCGCGCTCGCTCACAGCTCGACGCGCAGCAGGTGAGCCTGCTGCAGGCCCGGCTCGAGGCGTACGTAGTTGCTGCCCGTCCGCCAGGTGAACACCGCGTCGCCGAGCAGGTCGGAGACGTCGAAGGCGCTCGGCAGGCCGAGCTCGGGCGGGATGATGACGACGCCCTCGTGCGCAGCCGCCGGATCGAGGTTGACGCACGCGATCACCGCGTTGTCCCCGCTGCGCTTGACGTAGGCGATCAGATGCTCGTTCTCGGTCTCGAGGAAGGTCAGGTTGTCGAGTCGCTGCAGTGCGGGATTGGCGCGGCGGACGGCGTTGAGCCGGCCGATCAGGGGCAGCAACGGCCCGCCCAGCGACCGCTTCTTGATCTCGTACTTCTCGGAGTTGAGGTACTCCTCGCTGCTCTCGCTGAGCGGCGTGTTCTCGCAGCGCTCGAAGCCCGAGTAGATGCCGTAGCTCGGCGAGAGCGTCGCCGCCAGCACGAGCCGCGCCTCGAACGCCGGTCGCCCGCCGCGCACGAGGTAGGCGTGGAGGATGTCCGGCGTGTTGGCGAAGAAGTTGGGCCGGAAGTACTGCGGCAGCTCCGACCGTGTCAGCTCGGTCAGGTACGAGGTGAGCTCGGCCTTCGTATTGCGCCACGTGAAGTACGTGTAGGACTGGCTGAAGCCGGCCTTGGCGAGCAGCGCCATCATCGCCGGGCGCGTGAAGGCCTCGGCCAGGAACACCGTCTCGGGATGCGCGGCCTGCACGTCGGCGATCAGCCACTCCCAGAACGGCACCGGCTTGGTGTGCGGGTTGTCGACGCGGAAGACCCTGACGCCCTGCGATACCCAGTGCTCGACGACCTCGCGCAGTGCCGTCCAGAGCGCCCGCCAGTCCTCCGTGTCGAAGTTGATGTTGTAGATGTCCTGGTAGCGCTTGGGCGGGTTCTCGGCGTACTTCAGTGTGCCGTCGGGCCGGCGGTGGAACCAGTCGGGGTGCTCGCGCAGCCAGGGGTGGTCGGGCGAGCACTGGATCGCGAAATCCAGGGCGATCGCGACGCCGAGCTCGGCGGCTCGCGCGGTCAGCCTCGCGAACTCCTCGGCGCTGCCGAGCTCCGGGTGCAGCGCGTCGTGCCCGCCGGCCTCGCCCCCGATCGCCCACGGGCTGCCCGGGTCGGCGCGACGCGCGCTCGGGGAGTTGTTGCGGCCCTTGCGCTGCGTCAGGCCGATGGGATGCACCGGAGGGAGGTAGAGCACGTCGAAGCCGAGCTTCGCGAACTCCGGCAGCAACTTCTCCACGCCGGCGAAGCCGCCCCAGGAGCGCGGGAAGAGCTCGTACCAGGAGCCGTAAGCCGCGCGCTCGCTGTCCACCAGGACCTGGAGCTCCTGCTCGGAGACCACCTGCTCGGTGCGGCCGCCGGCGCTCGCGGCGAGTCCCTGCTCGACGGTCAGGGACGCGACGCCGAGCAGGGCGGCGCCTTCGGAGAGCTCGCTCGCGAGATCGCTCTGCCCGCCCGCGACCTTGCGCTCGAGCTCGTGCTGCCAGGAGGCCACGCGGTCGACCCAGGCGACGACGCCGAACTGCCAGCGTCCCAGGGCATCGACGGCAAACGACCCGTGCCAGCGATCGAGGTCCTCGGGGATTCGCCGCATCGGCAGCTCGCGCCAGCGCCGCTTGCCCGGGGGCAGGTAGCGCACGGCCCCGCCGAGCACCTCATGGCCGTCGCGCAGGAACGTCGCGTACACGTCGACGCGCTCGCCGAGCGTGCGCTTGACGGGGTAGCGGTTTTCGTCGACCTGCGGCCAGATGCGCTCGATGCGAATGCGATCCGGCCGCTTGGCGGGGAGCTTCACGGGGTCACCTCGGCTCCCGGGCAGGTGGGGTGGAATTCGGGTAGGCTTGCCGCCACTCCCGCAGAGTACGCCGCGCACCCGATGCCCAAACCCTTGTTTCG
>JALYLC010000158.1 GCA_030774435.1 Actinomycetota bacterium | reverse complement strand
CTACGGGGCTCGTCCTCGAAGCAGCCGCACCCGAAAACCGCCTCGCGCTGACATCGGCCCTGCTCATCGCCCTGTTCGTAGGGCTCTCGATTCCCGTGATCGGAGCCGGGGTTGCGCTAGACCAAGGCGCAACCGCACCCGACACGGTGCTCGGCTTCGCCATCCTCGTCGGGCTGGCCGTTGCGGCCTCAGGGTGGGCGCTGCTCGGGCGGCAGAATGAGAGAATGCGTGCATGAGCGATTCCGTGGTAGCTGGGCAGCCGAAGAGCGCTCTCGTATTTGGGGCACGCAACCTTGGGCGAGCCGTGGTCGAGGCGTTGCTTCGCGAGGGTTGGCAGGTCGCAGCAGCGGCGCGATCTGACGCCACTCTCCAGGCGGTGCGCGAGGTTGGGGCGCTGCCGGTGCGAGCCGATGTGACCGACGCATCCAGCGTCGAGGCAGCGCTGCGCGAGGTCGCGGAGGCGCACGGCCCCGTCGGGCTGGTCGTCAACGCGGCCGCAGCCTACGGTGGTGACCGCAGCGGCCCGTTCGGGGGCGGCCCGCTCGCACAAGCCGGCCCGGAGGCTTTCGACGCCTGGGCTGTGGCGCCGGCCCGTTCTGCCTTCGGGTTCCTGTCGGGGGCGGGGCGGTTTCTGCTGGCGCAGGCCGCGCCGGCGACGCTCGTCCAGGTGACCGGTGGATCGGCGCGGCGGGCGATGCCGGGTCGGGGACTGGGCCGCCGGTTCGTTCGGCGTGCGGGCGCTTACACATGCATCCGCCCTCGAGCTCCGCGGTGAGGGCATCCACGTGGCCTTGCTCATCATCGACGCCGGCATCGAACCCGTGTCGGGCGAGGCGCGGCCGGGCGTGAGCCGCGAGGCGCTCGCCGATCCTCGACGGCTCGCAGAAGCGGTGCTCTTTCTTGCCGAGCAAGGTGCCCGCGCCGCCACGCACGAGCTCCAGATCACACCTCTCGCAGAAACGTGGGTGCCCTAGTAGCCCGCGGGATCGAGGTGTCGCCGAAGTAGCCGTTCCACCAGATGCAGATCTGGCCGACTTGTTCGTTGCGGGATGCTCTTGCGGCTGCGGCCGTCGGAAGCGGGATGCGGCTGCGCGGGAGGATGATCTCGCCGCAGGTCGCGAGGAGGACCGGATCCACCACCGGAAGGCACTCGCGCAGGCGCCCGACCATGGTCTCGATCTCGTCCTCTGCGAAGTCGGAGTCGATCACTACGCGGATGCCCTCGATGACGAACTCGATCCCGATCACGGTGAGGATGCGCTGGCCGAAGATGGCAGATGCCTCCATCGGCTCAGAGTATTTCTACGCACACCCGACTGACCAGCGCCGCCGCGTGGCTCCCATCTTGTCGAGCTGGTCAATCGCCTCTTTGCGGGTACTTCTCGTAGCTAGGGGCAGTGTTAGGGGCAGCTTCGGGACGCCCTCGTATGGTGGGAACCATGGCCAAGGTGAATCGCCCTGCAATAACTCTCGACAGGGAAGACGACGAGCGGCTGCACGCGACTTGGACTCGCACAGGTCGCCTCGTGCTTACCGTCGCAGACCACCGTCATCGACGCATCTCTTCCTCGACCGTGTCATCGGACGCCGAGATCGACCGTCCGCGAAGACTCCGCCGATGCCCCGAGGGGCAGTCGGGGGCAGTCCTACTGCCCCTCAGGCGGTTTTAGCGGTCTCAGGCGGACAGCACGCTGTCACGAAGAGGTCGCAAAAGGCGCTTATATGCAGGTCTTTTTCGGTGGGACCGGGATGGGCGATACTGGGCTCGAACCAGTGACCCCCAGCTTGTCGAGCTAGGCGCCTTCCGCTCAACCATGCCCGTTAACGACCGCGCGGGCCATGATCTGGGCCATGCATACGCCCGTCGCGCATTCGGCGTGTGAGTTGCTTCGGTCTCTGGCGGCAGGGCCTCGATTACTTCGACGCCTTCACGATCGGCCTTTACCACGACGCCCAACAAGCAAGCATTCGGGACGCTAGGCGACCTCATGCACCCCTGCCCGGTCGATCCGACGGCGCTCGGGCTGCTCGGCATCGAGCCGCTCGCGTTCCGCGAGATCGCGAGCTCGGCACGCACCGCCGCCGACGTGCTCGCCGGCCTCGAGGCCGCGGAGGCTCGCTCGGCCGCGGAGGCCTGGTTCGACGCGCCGGCGTTCGAGGAGGAGCTGATCAACGGCTCGCGCGCCGACCCCCGCCTGAGCGTTAGCTCAGGAGCAGCCTCGTCATGCGGCGCGTGGCGATCCACAGCGCGATCGCCCCGAACGCGAGCAGGTAGGCCACGGGCACGAGCGAGGCGGCCGTGAACGATCCGAGCGCCGGCTCGCGCACGAGCTCGATGCTCTGGTAGAGCGGCAGCGCCTCGATCAGCGGCCGCAACGGCCGCGGATACGTCGAGAGCGGGTAGAACGTTGTCGCGAAGAGGTACATCGGCAGCATCACGAGCTGGATCAGCTGGAAGTCCGAGAAGTCGCGCAGGTAGGTCGTGACGGCCAGCCCGGCGGCGGCGAACGCGAAGCCGATCAACACCGAGCCGGGGATCGCGAGCAGGATGCCCGGCGACGAGATCAGGCCGAGGGCGGCCATCACGAGCACGAAGCTCGTCGACGAGAGGACGCCGTGGATCACGGCGCTCAGCACCTCGCCGAGCGCGATGTCGGTGACCGAGACGGGCGTCGGCACGATCGCGTCGTAGGTGCGCTCGTTCCTGATGCGCGAGTAGACGCCGAAGCTCGTCTGGTTCATGGCCGTGTTCATGGCGGTGGTCGCGAGGATCGCCGGCGCGACGAACACGGCGTAGCGCACGTGCACGCCCGGCACGGTGCCGACGAGCATGCCCACGCCGAGGCCGATCGAGAGCAGGTAGAGCACGGGCTCGACCATGCTCGACAGAAGCGGCGTGAACGAGCGGCGGTAAAGCATGAAGTTGCGCTCGACGAGGCTGAGCGTGCGCGCGAGCGTCCAGCCGGGACTCGGCATCCGCGTGGCGGCGCGGCCGCTCACGCGTGCAGCCTGCGCCGGTAGGTAATCCGTGCGGCGAGCACGCCGGCAGCCGTCAGGGTGAGCAGGTAGCCCGCGTGGAAACTCGCGCCGAGCGCTCCGGCCGTGCCGAGGCTGAGCGAGCGGCAGAGCTCGACGCCCTGCCACAGCGGCAGCGCCTCGACCGCGAAGCGCAGCCAGCCCGGCAGCTGCGTCGTGGCGAAGAACGTGCCCGAGAACATGTACATGGGCATGATCACGAAGCGGAAGACCGAGTTGATCTGACGCGGGAAGCGCACGCCCACGGCCCACGCGGCGGCCGGGGTGGCGAACGCGAGGCCGGTCAGAAGCGCGGCCGGCAGCACCGCGAGCGCCCACCAGCCGTCGGAGGCGCCGAAGAGCGCCATGACGGCCACGAAGGCGGCGCTCGAGCTGAGCACCCGGAACGCAATGAAGAGCAGGTGGCCGCCCATGATCTGTGCCGGCTCGAGCGGCGTCGTCACGGCCGAGCGGTAGGAGCCGGCCCAGCCGGCGGCCAGCGCGACCCGCCCGGAGGCCTCGATGAAGCCGGTCTGCATCGCCGAGGCGGCGAGCAGGCCGGGCGCGAAGAACGCGACGTACGAGACGCTCCCGAGCTGCGCCGGCGCGTGCGTGTCGACGAGGTCGCCGAGCCCGGCGCCGATGCCCGCGAGGAACAGCAG